>NZ_RCOD01000058.1:0-33080 GCF_004307505.1 Pseudomonas sp. Sample_11 | reverse complement strand
CCACCAGCCCCCGCTGCATCCCACTCAACACTCCCTCGCGGCTGACCAGCGCCAGTTCCGTCGGCGCCAACTCCGGCAGATCCCTACACACCTCATGCTCTGGCAATAGCGCCGAAACCGGCAAAACCGAAATCCCTAACCCAGACGCTACCGCCGCTTGAATCCCGGTCAGGCTATGGCTGCCGAACGCCACTCGCCATGGTCGCTGCGCCACATCGAGCAAGCGAATCGCCCGTTGTCGGTACAGGCAGCCCTGCGGAAACAGCGCCAGCGGCAGCACACCGCTGGAGGTGTCGAATTCGGTGCCTTTGACCCAGACCAGTCGTTCCGGCCAGGTGGCCCATGCCGGGCCGCTGTCGGGTTCGCGTTTGATCAGGGCAATGTCGATGTCGCCGGCGTCGAGGCGTTGGCGCAGGTCGAGGCTCATGCCGCTGATGGTTTCCAGGCGCGCTTGCGGATGGTTGCGGGTAAAACCGGCGAGGATCAGTGCCATGCGCCGGGCGTCGAAGTCTTCCGGCATGCCGATGCGCAGCACTTCCAGGTCGACGTCACTGGCCAGCGCTTGCGTGGCTTCGGCGGACAGCGCCAGCAACCGGCGCGCATAGTGGATCAGCAGTTCGCCGTGTTCGGTGACCGCGACGTTCACTCCGGTGCGGTCGCGCAGGAGTAGCGGGTGGCCGACCAGATCTTCGAGCTTGCGCACCTGCTGGCTGACCGTCGATTGCGTGCGGTGCACACGTTCGGCTGCGCGGGTGAAGCTGCCTTCGTCGACCACGCAGACAAAGGTTTTCAGCAATTCCAGATCCAGCATGGCGGCGTTCCTGATAGTTGATTTGCGAATGACAATCGGGTGTTTATTTAATTTCACACTATCACCGCACGCTCATAAGCTGAAGTCCTCACTCTGGAGGAATCGACCGATGACCTTGAACAACGCGCCACGCCCGCAATGGCTGACCTTCGATTGCTACGGCACGCTGATTCAGTGGGATGAAGGGCTGAAAGCCGTGGTCGAGAAACTGCTCAGCGACAAGGGCGAGCACGCAGTCGACGCCACTAAGTTGATCGAAGTCTACGACCGTCACGAGCACCGTCTCGAACAAACGCCGCCGCACCGTTCCTTTCGCGAACTGAGCACCCTCGGCCTGCAACTGGCGCTGGCAGAATTGGGCTTGCCGAGCCAGCCCGAGGACAGTCAACGCCTGGCGGCGGCCATCCCGAACATGCCGCCATTTGTCGAAGTGATCGACACCCTCGCGCAGCTCAAAGCCATGGGCTTCAAGCTATGCATTGTCTCCAACACCGACGACGACATCATTGCCGGCAACGTTGCGCAGCTCGGCGGCCATATCGACCGGGTGATCACCGCGCAACAGGCCGGTGCCTACAAGCCGGCGCCGCGCCTGTTCGACTACGCTCATGAGCAATTGGGCGTGACCCGGGATGAAGTGGTGCACATCTGCGCCAGCCCGACGCTCGATCACACGGCGGCGCGGGACATGGGTTTTCGTTGCGTGTGGATCGATCGCGGCACGGGTCGTCAGTTGTTGCCGGACTATCGCCCCGACGCGATCCTGTCCAGCCTCGATCAAGTGCTGCCGCTGTTCAAATCCCTCGGCTGGACCTAAGGAGAATTGCCATGGCTCATATCTTGAGCGGCACTGGCAAAGCCAGACCCAGCGCAACGCTGCACCTGGACACCGAGGCGATCATCACCGCCCGCAACGAACTTGCTGCGTGCTTTCAACTGGCCGCATTGCATGGTCTGGAGGAGGGCATCTGCAATCACTTTTCGGCGATGCTGCCGGGGCATGATGATCTGTTTCTGGTCAATCCATACGGCTACGCTTTTTCGGAAGTGACAGCGCAGAATCTGCTGGTCTGTGACTTCGCCGGCAATGTGGTCGCTGGCGATGGCGAGCCCGAAGCAACTGCGTTCTACATCCACGCGCGCCTGCACAAACAACTGCCACGGGTAAAAGTTGCGTTCCATACGCACATGCCCCACGCCACCGCGTTGTGCCTGTTGCAAGGCCCGCCGCTGCTGTGGCTGGGGCAGACCGCGCTGAAATTTTACGGGCGCACAGCGGTGGACGAGGATTACAACGGCCTCGCACTGGACGCATCCGAAGGCGACCGCATCGCCAGCGTCATGGGCGATGCCGACATTCTCTTTCTGAAAAACCACGGTGTGATTGTCGCCGCGCCGACCATTGCCGAAGCCTGGGACGATCTGTATTACCTGGAACGCGCCGCGCAGGTGCAGCTGCTGGCGATGGCAACCCAACGTGAATTGAAACCGGTGCCCCATGCGATTGCGCAGCGCGCCTATGAACAGATGCGTGAAGGCGATGCGCAAAGTGCCCGCGCGCACCTGACCAGCGCGATGCGGCGGCTGGCCCTGCACAACTGATTAACCGTAAAGAAGCAATCGTAAATAAATCGACGAAAAGCGATCATCCAAACTCGCGACGCGCCGATAACTGGGCGGGAGGCGGGCGTTTGCCCGGTACATCCCGGTGGGCTACGCTCACACATACAAGGGTTTCGGGCTCGCGCCCCTGTCGTACCTGCCCAGGACATGCTTTTGCCAATCCCCATTCACGATCCGCATCAGGCTCCCGGCACGCTCAAACGGTTGCCGCTTCGCAAAGCGGCGGTGCTGTTTATCGTTGCGGTGAGCCTGTGCCTGTGCGGTCTGCTGTACCTGCAATTGGAGCAGTCGCGGCGTCAGGATCTGGCGGTGGCGAAGATGGCCTCGGGCAACCTGACCCGGGCCATGGCGCAGCAGGCCGAAGACACTGTGCGTGCAGCGGATCTGGTGATGACCAGCCTGGTCGACTGGATTCAGGACGATGGTTATGGAGCGGCGCAGCGACCTCGGTTGCAACGGATCTTTGCCCGTCGCGCGCAGCAACTGGATCAGCTGCATGGCATCTTTCTCTTCGATCGCGAAGGGCAGTGGATCATCACCTCGTTCGCCGATCTGCCTCGTGGCAACGGCGTGGCTGATCGCGAGTATTTCAAGTTCCATCAGCAGAATGCTTCGACCGTTGCGCACATCGGCCCGGCGATTCGCAGCCGCGAAAACGGCGAGTGGATCATTCCGATTTCCAGACGCGTCAACGACCAGCTCGGCAACTTTCAGGGCGTACTGATGGCCGGCATCCGCATGTCCTACTTCGATCAGTTCTTCAAAAGCTTCAGCCTCGATGACAGCGGCATCATGTTTCTGGCGCTGACCGACGGCACCTTGCTGGCGCGACGGCCCTTCGATGAATCACTGATCAACACCTCGGTGGCCCACGGCGAGATCTATCAAACCCTGCTGCCGAACGCTAACGCTGGCACCGCGATGCTCAATTCAGTGGTAGACGGCGTGACCCGCTTGTATGGCTATCGCCAGCTCGCCTCGTATCCGCTGGTGGTCTCTGCGGCGACGTCGCAAGACACGATTCTGCAGGGCTGGTATGACCGCGCCTTTCAGTCCAGCGTGATTGTCGCGCTGGTGATTCTCGGGGTTGGCCTGTTCGGCTGGGTATTCATTCATCAGGTGCGCGACGGCGAGCGTATCGAGAAAAACCTGCGCAAGGCGCAACTGGCGCTGGAGCAGATCGCCACCCACGACAGCCTCACGGGACTTGCCAATCGGCGCTTGTTCGAGCGCTCGCTGGACATCGAGTTTGCTCGTGGCGCGCGCCAGGTCAGCCCGGTCAGCCTGATCATGCTCGATATCGATTTCTTCAAGCGCTACAACGACGCTTATGGTCATGTCGCCGGCGATCAATGCCTGGCGCAGGTGGCGCAAGTGGTGAAGGCCTGCTGCCAGCGCAAGTCGGATCTGGCGGTGCGTTACGGCGGCGAAGAATTTGCCGTGCTGCTGCCGGACACCGACATCAACGGCGCGCTGGCGATAGCCGGGCAGATTCGCCGCAGCGTGATCGACAAGCACATCATCCACAGCGGCTCGCCGACCGGTTATCTCACCGTGAGCCTGGGCTGTTATGCGTTTATTCCGCATGGCAACGACAGCCCGCAAGTGTTTATCCAGCGCGCGGACGCGGCGTTGTATCAGGCGAAAAATGCCGGACGCAATCGCGCGGCGGTGTATGCGCCGGAAGAAGGTTTTGCCGAACTGATGCGGTCGGATCGCTGATTCTTTCAATCAACAGAAATCAGAAGTGGGAGCGAGCCTGCTCGCGAATCGGTGTGTCAGCTTGCATCAAGGTTGGCTGACAGACCGCTTTAGCGAGCAGGCTCGCTCCCACATTGGGTCCTGATGTAAGCAGGACTATCTGGGATGGCTCTTGTTCGTTCAGCCGCCCGTGCCACCGCCCGCGCCACCCGTGCCGCCGCCGGCCGAACCGGTGCCACCGCCCGCGCCGGAACCCGAGCCACTGGCGCCGCCATTGGTACCCGTGCCGGTGCCCATACCCGAGCCAGTACCAGTGCCGGTGCCGTTATTGGTTCCGCCAGAACCGCTGCCACCCGATGGCGAGCCCGGGGTGTTGTCTGGCGGCATGGTCGAGCTGCTGGCGCCGCCGGACTTGGTGCCCGTCGCATCGGTGCTGTCATTGGCAGCGAAGCTGGCGGCGGACGCCGTGGCGAGCAGGCCGGCCAACAATAACGAAGTGAATTTGCGCGTCATCATGGTACGTCTCCTGATAAAGGGGATTACCTGATATTGGTCTTGCGCACTGAAACCTTGGTGCCCGTCGAGTGACGAGCGGTCAGTCGCCGCGCCAAGTGGCCTACCGTTCTTCTGCAATATTGGCTATTTGCCGAACCACCCCCGGGGACTAACGTAGCCACACATTCAATCGCTACCCCGGAGCCCACCATGCAATCTCGTGCCGATTTCTACACCGCTTCCCCCGATGCCATGAAAGCGATGATGGCGCTGGAAAATGCCGTCTCGAAACTGTCGCTGGAAAAGAGTCTGCTCGAACTGGTCAAGCTGCGCTCTTCACAGATCAACGGCTGCGCATTCTGCATCGACATGCACACCGCCGACGCGATCAAGGACGGCGAAACCCCGCGCCGCCTGTTCGCCGTGACGGCATGGCGGGAAGCGCCGTTCTTCAGCGAGCGTGAGCGTGCCGCGCTGCTGTGGACCGAGTCGCTGACACAACTGAGCCTGACCCACGCGCCGGACGAAGACTATGAAGTCGTCGCTGCGCAGTTTTCGCCGAAGGAACTGGTTGACCTGACGGTGGCGATCAACACCATCAACGGCTGGAATCGCCTGGCGGTGGGCTTCCGCAAACTACCGCAGGCTTAAGCTGCCCACAATCCCCTGTAGGAGCTGCCGAAGGCTGCGATCTTTTGATCTTGGCTTTTTATAAGCAAAGGCAAAAGATCGCAGCCTTCGGCAGCTCCTACAGAGGTATCTTCAGTGTGCTTGCGCACCCGGGGCTGTCGGTGCTTGCACCTTGCATCAAGAACACCATCACAGCGTGCATTGCTTTGTATTAATACGAAGCATTACTATTCACGCCCCTTTCTCACCACGCCGCCCATCCCCCATGCGCTCCCGCAGATCCGGCTTTTTCGAACATTACGAAGAGTTGATCGGCACCTGGACTCGTCGCCTGCGCAATCGCGCGCAGGCCGAGGATCTGGCGCACGACACCTTTGTGCGGGTGCTCGAGGCGGATTCGGCGGCGGTGCAGCAGCCGCGTGCGTATTTGCATCAGACCGCACGCAATATCGCCGTTGACGGTTATCGGCGGGAGGACCGCCGGGGCGTCATGGAGTCGGAGGCGGTCGATGACAGTGCGTCGTCGGCGGGCGATCCGGAGCATTACATGCACGCGATCCAGTTGGCCGATTCCATCGAACGCGCGCTCACCGAGCTGCCGCTCAACTGCCGCAAGATCTTTGTCTGGCAGAAGATCGAAGGCCTGACTCAGGCAGAAATCGCCGAACGCCTGGGGCTGTCCAAGAACATGGTCGAAAAGTATATGATCCGCACCCTGCGGCATCTGCGTGAGCGGCTGGATGGCTTGCAGTCATGATGACGTGTGACGTCGAAAAGATCGCAGCCTTCGGCAGCTCCTACAAGGGGGCGTGCCTGGTCTCAACCTCAGCCGGACAGAATATTCCATGATGGAGACGAGAGATTGCGCCTGTGGGCAAACGGCGGTGCGTTACGAAGCGGCGGCCTGGTTCGTGCGATTGCAGGAGCCGAATGTCAGCATCGAGCAACGGCAGCGCTTCGAGGCCTGGCTGAACGAGCATCCGCAGCACCGTGAAGAATTCCAGTTGCTGCAAGGCTTGTGGACGGCGGCTGATCTGCTGCCGACGTCGCGTCTTCAGGCGCTTGCGCAAACTCCCCGCCGCGAACGCCGGCCGATGCTGCGTTATGCCGTCGCCGCGAGTGTCCTCGCCGTGGCGCTGGGGCTTGGCCTGTTCAGTGGTTTGAATCATCCGGGCGCTTACCGCGCTGAATTCGTCACGGCGCCGGGCGAGCGCAAGCATGTGGCGTTGCCGGACGGTTCGCTGATCGATCTGAACAGTCGCAGCCGCTTGCAGGTGCGTTATGAGAAGGATCGACGGGTGATCGAATTGAGCGCGGGCGAGGCGATGTTCAGTGTTGAACACGACGCCTCGCGTCCGTTTATTGTCGAGGCCGGCAGCGGCAAGGTCACAGTCACCGGTACACGTTTCGATGTGCGCCGCGATGCCACGCAGACCCGCGTGGCGGTGGAGCAGGGCACGGTAAAGGTGCAGGGAAGTGCTGCCCCGGACAACCAATTCATCAATCTCACCGCAGGCCTCGGCACGGCGGTCGATGCCCAGGGCAAGGTCCTGCCGGCCTACGCGGTCAACCCGGCGGAACTGACCGCATGGCGCAACGGCAAACTGGTGTTCAACAACGCCAGCCTCGGCGAAGTAGCGGCGGAAGTATCGCGCTATCGCGACAAACCGCTGACCGTATCCCAGCCGAACGTGGCCAGCCTGCGCCTGACCAGCGTGTTCAAATCCGACGACACCGACGCCTTGCTCAAAGCCTTGCCGAGCATCCTGCCGGTGACGGTGCGCACCCTCGCCGATGGCAGTCAGGAAATAATTTCCAGATAGCATTCAGGTTTTTTCTCAGTTCATCGTCTTCCTGTTCAACTGCAACTGGTTTGCATTAACAGCCGCACACTCTTGCGATCCACAGGACTGCGTACGACGTGAACATCACCACAACCCACAATAAAAAATCCCCTTGGTTGCCACTGGCCTTGGCGCTGGCGGTCAGTGCCGCGATGCCATTGGCGTTTGCCGCTGAAGCCATTCATATTCGCGCGCAACCGCTGGGCCAGGCCTTGAGCGAGCTGGGCCAGCAAACCTCGCTGCAGGTGTTTTTCAGCCCCGAACTGGTGGCCGGCAAACAGGCGCCAGCGGTCGACGGCGACCTTTCGCCAGAGCAGGCTTTGCGGCAGCTGTTGCAGGGCAGCGGTCTCGATTATCAGATCAATGAAGGCTCGGTGACGCTCGCTCCAGCCGCCACCTCCGCAGCCAGCAACGGCCCGCTGGAGCTCGGCGTGACCGACATCAAAGTGGTCGGCGACTGGCTCGGTGACGCCGACGCGGCGGTGGTGCAGAACCACCCCGGCGCACGCACGGTGATTCGCCGCGAAGCGATGGTCGAGCAGGGCGCGATGAACGTCAGCGACGTGCTCAAACGCGTGCCCGGCGTGCAGGTGCAGGACTCCAATGGCACCGGCGGCAGTGATATTTCCCTCAACGTCGGCGTACGCGGTCTGACTTCGCGCCTGTCGCCACGCTCGACCGTGCTGATCGACGGCGTACCTGCCGCGTTTGCTCCGTACGGCCAGCCGCAACTGTCGATGGCGCCGATTTCCTCGGGCAATCTCGACAGCATCGACGTCGTGCGTGGCGCCGGTTCCGTGCGTTACGGGCCGCAGAACGTCGGCGGCGTGATCAACTTCGTGACCCGCGCGATCCCGGAGAAAACCACCGGCGAAATCGGCACCACCCTGGAAACCACGCAGTACGGCGGCTGGAAACACATCGACACCGCATTTCTTGGCGGCACCGCCGACAACGGCATGGGCGTCGCGCTGCTGTACTCCGGCGTCAACGGCCACGGCTATCGCGAGCGCAACAACGGTAACGACATCGACGACGTGCTGCTCAAGACGCACTGGGCGCCGACCGATCAGGACGACTTCAGCCTCAACTTCCACTACTACGACGCCAATGCCGACATGCCCGGCGGCCTGACCCAGCGTCAGTACGACGACAAACCGTACGAATCGGTGCGTGACTACGACCAGTTCACAGGCCGGCGCAAAGACGTGTCGTTCAAGTGGATCCGCCAGATCGACGAGCGCACTCAGGCAGAAATTCTCACCTATTACACCGACAGCTTTCGCGGCAGCACCATCGCCGCGCGCGATCAGCGCACCCTCAGCTCGTACCCGCGTTCCTACTACACCCTCGGCATCGAGCCGCGCGTGTCGCGGGTGTTCGATGTCGGCCCGACCACCCAGGAAGTCAGCGTCGGTTATCGCTATCTGAAAGAGGCGATGCACGAAGAGTCGAGTCGTCTGGCGCTGGTCAACAATCAGCCGGTGGTCACGCCAACCTCTGACGGCCATGTATTCCAGGATCGCACCGGTGGCACCGAGGCCAATTCGGTGTATGTCGACAACAAGATCGACGTCGGCAACTGGACCATCACCCCAGGCATTCGCTTCGAACACATCAGCACCGATTGGCACGACCGCGCCGTGCTCGACACCGCTGGCCGGCCGGTCCAGGAGAAAAACCGCAGCATCGAAAGCAATGAGCCGCTGCCGGCGCTGAGCGTGATGTATCACCTCTCCGATGCCTGGAAACTGTTCGCCAACTACGAAACCTCGTTCGGCAGCCTGCAATATTTCCAGCTCGGCCAGGGCGGTTCGGGTGACAGCACCGCCAACGGTCTGGAGCCGGAAAAGGCCAAGACCTACGAGATCGGCACGCGTTACAACGATGATGTCTGGGGCGGCGAGGTGACGCTGTTCTACATCGACTTCGATGACGAACTGCAATACATCAGCAACGACGTCGGCTGGACCAACCTCGGCGCGACCAAGCACCAGGGCATCGAAGCCTCGGCGCACTACGACATGGCCGCCCTCGATCCGCGCCTCGATGGTTTGACCGCCAACGCCGGTTTCACCTACACCCGCGCCACCTATGAAGGCGAGATCCCCGGCTTCAAGGGCCGCGATCTGCCGTTCTATTCGCGGCAGGTGGCCACGGTCGGTTTGCGTTACGAGATCAACCGCTGGACGTACAACATCGATGGCTTCGCCCAATCGAAACAGCGTTCGCCGGGCACCGGTGTGAATGCGGATGGCAGCTTCAATGGCAACTACATCACTGAAGGCACGGCGGACGGGCAGTACGGCGACATCCCGGGTTACGTGACCTGGAACGTGCGCGGCGGCTATGACTTTGGTCCGCAGGTGTCGAACCTCAAGCTCGGTGCCGGGGTGAAGAACGTCTTCGACAAGCAGTACTTCACCCGCTCCAGCGACAACAACTCGGGGATGTATGTCGGCGCACCGCGCACGTTCTTCGTGCAGGCCAGCGTCGGTTTCTAAGGCGCTGTTGTGGCTGAACCGGTTTCACACGGCTCAGCCACAACAGGCCTGAAGCTATTGAGGAATCAGAAAGTCGATGGTCGGTCCGGGATTCCCAGCCAGGTCTGCGCCTTTGAGGCAGACGTTCTGCTGGCCATTGGCAACGGAAACATGGAACACGCCCGTGGAGGGCGGTACGCGCTGGAATCCCTGCCCGTCATTGCAGTTGACGCTCCCGGGCTGCCCGGACTTGTATTGAAATTGAAAGGGATCCAGATCCGGTGAGACCGAAAAAACCCTGACATCGTAGTCATCGTCACCCACCCATTCGATTTTATAGGCCGGCGCCAACGGCGCTGGTGCTTCCAGCAACCACCGCCAATAGATGCTGGGGGTTTTTCCATCCGATTGTTTTGGCACGTCCGTAGGCCGCTGTTGGCCAATCAGGCAGAGAAAATATAGCCCCGCACCTTCTTTGAGTTCATGGCTCAACTGATTCTCGGAACCAGGGCGAGCGGTTTGTACCTGGCTATACCCAGCAAGCGACTGGCATTCGTCCAGCGTGCGCGTATAGCGATAGCGGTAGTAGGGAGCGCTCAATGCGAAGGTTTGCAGCCAATGCCATGGCACGACTTGTCCGTGCTCGTCACGCTCGACTCTGATGTAATCGCTGTTTTGCGATGATGTTGGAAAAGACCATGCCGCTCCCAGCGGGCAGTCACCCGGACGCGGGTCGAAACGTCCCTTGGTGAAGCAAGCATCCAGACCTTCGGTTGTGGAGGCGTAGTTGGTGGCAGTTCGCTTGTTGACCTGCCCGGCAATGACTTCGCAGGGGGCGCCCTTGTCACATCGATTACGGTCACTTCCGCGCGTGGTAGTGCCCAACACACCCACGACTTCATTGGTATAACGCGCAAGCAATGGTGAGCCGGATAATCCACTGACAACATCGAGACAACGGTTGCTCGATTGTCCTACCCATCGCCAAGGGCCTTCGATGACCGCTGCCGAATGTTCCTGTTTGCATGCCATTCGCTGAATGAAGCCGTTCACGGGCGCGCCGGTGATCAAAATGTTTTCTTCAGGGGGCAAGGGGGCATGCGCCAGTTTCAGAGGCTCAATACCGTCGCTGATCAACTGTTCCAGAGAGGTGGCAAGTTCAACGATAGAGATGTCTTGGCCACGTAGCGTGCTCCAGCCAATCCGGCCTACCGCATATGAGCGACTGCGCGGTTGCGTGTCGAAAAAATAATTGAACGTCACCCGACCCTTTGCAGGCTGATTGACGATGACCTCGTTATTGCCTATCTCCGGATGTGTGCAGTGTCCGGAGGTCAGCACATAAGCCGGATTCGACACAGTACCGGGTTCTCGTGTGTCAATGAGTGTACCGGAGCAGGTCATGCCACCTTCAACTTCGACACGGCCAATGGCTTGCCAATGCGCATAACGTCCGTCGGCATTGGCCAGCCGCTCAGCGGGAGCAAAGTTGGCTGCGCCTTCGCCCCAGTCGTATCGATTGACGGAGGCGCATCCCTGGAGAAGAGCGATAAGTGCAACAGCCGATCCAATTCGAATGTTCATGACAGATTTCCATTTCCGCGGGGCTGGAAATCACCATGATTCAAAGGGTCGAAGCCTGTCTAGTGTCAAACCTGACAGGTGTCGCGCTAATCTTCATACTTTCAATGTCTTACCGCCGATGGCCACCGCGACCAACAGCACCGCCATCAGGCCAAAGGCAAAACTCAGGCTGCTGGCATGCGCGACAAAACCGATCACCGCCGGCCCGGCGAGAATCCCGGCATAACCCAGCGTGGTAATCGCCGGCACCGCGATGCTTTCCGGCATCACCGTCTGCTTGCCCACTGCCGTGTACAGCACCGGCACGATGTTCGAGCAACCGGCGCCGACAAGTGCATAACCGAGCAGCGCCGCTTGCCAGCTCGGCGCGAAGGTGGCGAGAAACAGTCCCGCCGCCGCCAACAGCCCGCCGAACAGAATGATCCGCGTCGCACCGAGCTTGCGCACGATGCGATCACCGAGCAGACGGCCGACGGTCATGGTCAGGGCAAACGCTGCGTAACCCAGGCCTGCGTATGCCGTGTCGATCCCGCGTTCCTGAGCGAGGAACACTGCGCTCCAGTCCAGCGCCGCGCCTTCGGTGAGGAACACGATGAAGCACATGCCGCCGATGAACAGCACGATGCCATGGGGAATGGCGAACGCCGGGCCGGAGCTTTCGCTGCCGTAGGGCAACATGTGCGGCACGCACTTGAGCAAGGCGCCGATCAGCAACACGACGACGACCAGCATCGCTGC
Source organism: Pseudomonas sp. Sample_11 (assembly GCF_004307505.1). Classification (NCBI taxonomy): domain Bacteria; kingdom Pseudomonadati; phylum Pseudomonadota; class Gammaproteobacteria; order Pseudomonadales; family Pseudomonadaceae; genus Pseudomonas; species Pseudomonas sp. Sample_11. The sequence goes on along the minus strand of NZ_RCOD01000058.1, from coordinate 21,171 downwards.
CAGCGGTGTCAGGCCGAGGCCGAGCAGGGCGCTGACGCCCGCCGCACCAACAATGCCGCCGAGGCTGAACAAACCGTGGAAACCCGACATCATGTGCTTGCCGCTGGCGCGCTCGACGATCACTGCTTGCAGGTTCACCGTCGAATCCACCGTGCCGAGGCCGGCACCGAACATGAACAGCGTGGCGATCAGCGCCGGGATCGAGGACACCGTCGCCAGCAACGGCAGCGCCGCGCAGATCAGCAAGGTGCCGCCGGTGGCCACACGTCGGCAGCCGAAGCGCGTGGCGAGAATCCCCGCCAGCGGCATCGCCAGAATCGAGCCGACACCCAGGCACAGCAGCAGTAATCCCAGCGTGCCCTCATCCAGCCCGGCCCGCGCCTTGGCATACGGCACCAGCGGCGCCCACGCGGCGATGCCGAGGCCGGCAATGAAAAAGGCAACGCGCGTGGACATCTGTTCCAGGCGTCCGGGGACGAAGGTGTCTTGGGGGTTGAGGCTGGTCATATCGATCCTTGGCAAAAAAACAACTGCATCCCGAGTGACATTCTGACGGCGTTGAGGTTCGATCTCAGGCCTTTCGGGGCATAACGGTGAACATCCTACCCTGTGGGAGCGAGCCTGCTCGCGAAAGCGGTGGGTCAAATATGGAATTGTCGACTGACGCACCGCCTTCGCGAGCAGGCTCGCTCCCACACTGGTTTGCGGTTTACAGTCGGATTTTCGCCAGCATGGAATACGGGAACAAGGCATGACGAGCTTCTACGACGCACGCGGCAATATCTACGGAGTGGTCTCGCCCCAAACCTTGCGCGAAGCCGGAATCGCTTTGCCAGCGAGGGCCGCAGAGTGCGCCGTATCCAGGCAGCAATGGAGCGAGGCAGCCATCGCTTTGTGCTGTCACTGGCCCGAAGGCCAGCGCCCGGCCAACAGCAAACCCCACCGCAGCGACGGCCTGCTGATCGGCCCGTTTCAGGCATCTGCGCCGTTCGATGTACTGATCGTCAACACCGACGGCAGCCTCGCCGAGCGCAGCGGTAACGGCCTGACGATTTTTTCTCAGGCATTGACCGAGCAAGGCTTGATAGCGGAGCAGGGCGTCGTGTTGCGCGTTCATCATGACAAGGGCGAAGCGCTGGAAACCTCGGTAAAACCTGCCGAAATCGAAGGCGTGCGCGGTTTCTGGCTCGACCTCGGCCAGCCTGGCTTCGGCCCGGAGGCAGTGGGTGCGCAGACGGTTGAAAACGCTCAGTTCAATCATCGCGACGTCAGCCATGTCCAGCCCCTGGCGGAACTCGATCCTGACTGGAGCCACAGCCAATTCGTCCGTATCGGCAATCCGCACTGTGTAACGCTGCTCGGCGATGCGTCCGCTCTGCCGAGCAACGAACAGATGCGTGAACCCACCCTGAACCAACGGCTTACAGCGATCGCCTATGCGATGCCCAACGGTGCCGGCAATCCGTGCCCGGCGGGTGTCAATCTGCAATGGGCCGCGCTGGTGTCGCCGCAGCAAGTCCTCGCCCGGGTATTCGAACGTGGCGAAGGACCAACCGCGTCTTCCGGCACCAGCGCCAGTGCGGTCGCGTGTGCCGCGTGGCGGGTGGGTTGGGCCGAGGCGGGTGAGGTGCGGGTGGTCATGCCGGGTGGCGCCGCACCGGTTTTGCTTGAGGTTTCGGAAGGGGAATTGCTGCGCGTCAGATTGTTTGGCACGGCGCGGTTGATCGCTTGATTCGGCCGACGCCATCGCTGGCAAGCCAGGCTCCCACAGGTTTTGCATGAGGGCCCAATCATGTGCTCAACACAAAACCTGTGGGAGCCTGGCTTGCCAGCGATGAGGCCATCAGCCCCAGCGCAATCTCAACTGAACTCCACCACCGGCATCTGCCGCTTCATCAACACCTTGCCGCCGCGAATCGAATACAGCGGCAGGCCTTGGCTGCGGATCACTTCGTAGTCGCTGTCCGCAGAGAGAATCAGCAAGTTCGCCGGGCGGCCCTGTTCCAGTCCGTAGCGCTCGCCCAGGTGCATGGCTTTGGCGCTGTTGTCGGTGACCAGATCCAGCGCGCTTTGCAGGTTGCGATAACCGAGCATGTGGCAGATGTGCAAACCCGCTTCAAGCACGCGCAGGATGTTGCCGTTACCCAGCGGATACCACGGGTCGACGATCGAATCCTGGCCGAAACACACGTTCATCCCGGCTTCGAGCAGTTCATTGACGCGGGTCACGCCCCGGCGTTTGGGGAAGTTGTCGAAACGTCCTTGCAGATGAATGCTTTCGGTCGGGCAGGAAACAAAGCTGATCCCGGAATGGCCGAGCAGGCGGAACAGTTTGGCGCAGTAGGCGTTGTCATAAGAGCCCATCGCCGTGGTGTGGCTGGCGGTGACGCGGGCGCCCATGTCGCGGCTGCGCGCTTCTTCGGCAAGCACTTCAAGGAAGCGTGAATGCGGATCGTCGGTCTCGTCGCAATGCACATCGACCAGGCAGCCGGTGCGCTCGGCCAGGTCCATCAGGAACTTCACCGAGCTGACGCCCTGATCGCGGGTGTATTCGAAATGCGGAATGCCGCCGACCACGTCGGCGCCCATGCGGATCGCTTCTTCCATCAACTCGCGCCCGTTGCGGAACGACTCGATGCCTTCCTGCGGGAACGCGACGATTTGCAGGTCAATCAGGTAACGGCTTTCCTCACGCACTTCGAGCATGGCTTTGAGCGCGGTGAGTTGCGGGTCGGTGACGTCGACGTGGGTGCGCACGTGCTGAATGCCGTGGGCGGCCAGGGCCTGAATGGTCTTCTTGGCGCGGGTCTTGGTGTCTTCTTCGGTGATGGTGACCTTACGCTCGCCCCAGCATTCGATGCCCTCGAACAGCGTGCCGCTCATGTTCCAGCGCGGCTCGCCCGCAGTGAGGGTGGCGTCGAGGTGGATGTGCGGCTCGACGAAGGGCGGCACCACCAGATTGCCGCCGGCATCGAGGTCATCCGCGCCGAGGGTCGGCGCTTCGGTCTGACGGGCGATGCTGTGGATCAGGCCGTCTTCAAGGTGCAATTCGTGCAGGCCTTCCTGGTTGCGCAGGCGGGCGTTGATGATGTGCATCAGGCGAATCCTTTTTATAGGTCTTGTAGTGGTGCGCTGACGCGACGGGCGCCGAGCACACCGGTGACGATGACATACGTTAGCGCGGCAGCGGCAATGCCTACCAGCGGCGCGACCCAGGGCGAACTGAACGCAGCGACGGTGCCCACCCCGTAGGCCCCGAGGCCCGGCCAGTTGAACGCTGGCAACCGTGCGTCGGCCAGACGCGGATAGTGCCCGCGCCAGCGGTAGAAGAAGTCAGCCATGATCACTCCGCCAATCGGCGGAATCACCGTGCCGAGCAGAATCAGGTACGGCACCAGCATGTCGTACATGCCGAGCAGGGCGAGCAGGGTGCCGATCACCGCGCCACCGAGGGTCACAGTCTTGCGCCGCCCGGTGCGCAGCAGGTTGCAGCCGGCGACGGCGAAGTTGTAGATGGTGTTGTCCTGAGTGCTCCAGATGTTCAGCAACAGCATGGCCATCGCGGCCATGGCGAAGCCCTGCAACAGCAGCACTTCAACCACATCCGGCTGTTGATAGACGATCGCGCCATACGCGCCGATCAGCACCATCAGGCCGTTGCCGATGAAAAAACCGATCAGGCTGGCCAGCACCGCGACTTTTGCCGAGCGCGAAAATCGCGTCCAGTTCGTGGCTTGCGTTGCGCCGCTGACGAAGGTGCCGAACACCAGCGTGATCGCCGTCGACCAGTCCAGCGAACCGGTCGGCACCACGCTGAGCAAGCCTTCGAAGCCGCCGACTTTCACGGTCGCTGCCCACATCGACAGCATCAGCAGCAACATCATCGCCGGCACCGCGATGTACGAGAGAATCTCCAGTCCGCGATAACCGATGTACGCCGTAGCGCAGAAACCCAGACCGAACAGCACCATCAGGACCAGCACGGTGGTTTCATCGAGATTGAAATACTTGCCGATCACCACCGCTGCCGTCGCCGTGCCCCAGGCGTACCAGCCAATCTGGGTGAAGCCGAGGATCAGATCGCTGAGCTTGCTGCCAACTTCGCCAAAACAGAAACGGCCCATCAGCACCGAATTGAGGCCGCTCTTGAAGGCGATGTAACCCAAGCCTGCCGCGTACAGACCGAGCAGCAGGTTGCCGACAATGATCACCGCCATCATCTCGGCGAAACCGAACGCGACCCCCAGCTTGCCGCCGGCAAACATGGTCGCGGTGAAAAACGTGAAGCCCAGTAACACCATCGCCGTCGAGGCCAGGCCTTTGCGCGCGTGCATGGGCACTTCACTGAGCGGGTAATCGTTGCCGGAGGCGTTCTGCGTCATGAGGCAGTCCTTGCTGGAAGGGGAAGACGCAGAAGGGTTGCAGCGGTCGTGCCAAGCGACGCAAGTGACCGAATGTGGAGACGCGACTGGGGTTTTCAGCGCGAAAGCAGTGCACTTAATGCACCAGGAGCCCAATGTGGGAGCGAGCCTGCTCGCGAATACGGAGTGTCAGTCACCGAATAAATTGACTGGAACGACGCTTTCGCGAGCAGGCTCGCTCCCACAGGGGCGGGGAGATGTGTGGTGCTTATTCGCCGCGATAGATGCAGCCGCTGGTGCACGTCTCATGAATGCGGATCGCGCTGAGTTCCGGCAGCAATGGCTTCATCTCGTTCCAGATGAATTTGGCCAGTACTTCGCTGGTCGGGTTTTCCAGGCCGGGAATGTCGTTCAGGTAGTTGTGGTCGAGACGCTCATACAGCGGCTTGAAAATCGCTTTGATCTCGGAGAAATCGCGAATCCAGCCAGTGTGCGGGTCGAGGTCGCCGCTCAGGTGCAGCGCGACCTTGAACGAGTGGCCGTGCAGGCGTCCGCACTTGTGGCCGTCCGGGACGTGCGGCAGGCGGTGGGCGGATTCGAAAGTAAACTCTTTGAAGATTTCCACGGTATTTTCGGCTCTGTTCAGATGGCGTTCGCCGCAGCGATTCGGGCAGGCGGCGAGTTTATCAGCTTGTCTTTGGCCGTGCTGACTAAAGGGTCAGCAAGCGCTCGGCGAGGCGACCATTGGCCGTCAGTTCGAGAAATTCGTCGCCCAGTCGGCGGCTCTCGTCCATCGCCGTGTGCCAGTATTTCTGCCGGCTCGGCGCATCGCCCATAAAGCGTTTGAAGTCGTTACGGTCGGGCAGTTTGCCGTAGGGCAGGCGCGCCAGATATTCCTTCGACGGCGCGACCAGCAGCACATCCTGCAAACGCTGCACCGAAGCGCGGCGCCAGGGCAGGGTCTTGTCGAACCAGCCGGGAATCACCCGATCGGTGAAGTGCGGATAGAGCACGATACCGTCGCCGCTGTAGGGCAGGTCGAGATGGTAGTCGAGCAAACCGCCGTCGCGGAACGTACCCGCGCCGGCGCCGGGCAAGTCGCGTACGCCTTCCATGACCATCGGGATCGATCCGGAAGCGAGCAGGGCCTGGCGCAGGTTGCCGGTGTTGAGGGCAACGAAGCGCGAGGGGAAATCGGTCAAGGCATCAAGCGGCGGCGCCAGGCGCGGATCGTGGATGATCAGCCGCTCAAAGTGTCGCGACAGGCGTGCACGGCCGCGCAGGTTGTCGGCGATCACTGAACCCAGCGCCAGACCGAGGCGCCCGCGATGGTCTTCAGCGAGGCGGCCCTGGCTTTTCACCACCATGATGTTCAGTCGGTAATCGGCGTTTTCGAGGATGCTCGCATCGCGGCCGTCGAGCAGATCATTGAGCATGCGCTGCGAGCTCTGGCTGATCTCGGCCATGGTCACGCCTTTGTTGAAATGCTGCTCGGCGTAGAGCTGGCCGAGGCGGCGAATGCCTTCGGCGGCGTCCGGCAGGCAGGCGCTGGCGAAGCGCCAGGAACCCACCGAGGCGCCGATCAGCGAACGCTCACGCGGCGCACTCGGCAGCCACTCGCCGAACAACGCCAGATCGAGCCCCTGAATCCCCAACGCCTTCGGCCCACCGGCCGCACCGGGCAGGGTGCCGACGTCCGCGGCGTGCAAACCCTGCGCACGAATCCGCGCCATGGCCCGTGGGCCGGCCTTGAGGGTGAGGGCGGGAAACTTGATGTGGATGGCGGTCATACCGGTCTCGATCGTTAGCAAGCTGGCGATTATAAGCACACCGCCGAATCCTGTGGGAGGGCCCGTGACGACGACGTACAGATCGTTCCCACGCTCTGCGTGGGAATGCAGCCGGGGACGCTCTGCGTCCCATTGGAACGCGGAGCGTCCCTTGAGGCATTCCCACGCGGAGCGTGGGAACGATCGGACTGAGGGGGCACAATGATGGCCATTCAGTTTCAGTTAAGTTGATCCCGCTATGGTGCCCACCGTAAGCAACATATAAGAATTCGGAGACACCCATGAAAACCCTGACTGCCCTGACCACTGCCTCGATCCTCGGCCTTGGCGCCCACACTGCGCTGGCGCGCGATCTCGGACCTGACGAAGCGCTTCGTTTGCGCGACGCTGGTACTATCGTCTCCTTCGAGAAGCTCAACGCCATCGCCCTGGAAAAACACCCCGGTTCGGAAATCACCGAAACCGAGCTGGAGGAAGAGTACGGCAAGTTCATTTACCAGATCGAACTGCGCGACCCGAAAGGGCTGAAGTGGGATCTGGAGTTGAACGCGGTCGATGGTGAAGTGCTCAGGGATCATCAGGATACGTAATGAAGCTGAATAGTCGCGCCACCCGCCTGACGGCGCTGGCGCTGGTGTTGTTGTGCAGCACGGCCATGGCTCGCGACCTCGATCAGGACGAGGCGCTGGCCCTGCGTCGCGATGGCGTGATCCTGCCGCTGGAGCAAGTGCTGCAGCAGGCCATGGATCGCTACCCCGGCGCCAAACTGCTGGAAGTCGAGCTGGAAGAAAAACACGACGTGTACATTTACGAAGTCGAATTGCTGACGGTCGAAGGCGTGGCGCGCGAGCTGCACCTGAAGGCCGATACCGGCGAGTTAGTCAAAGACAAGGAAGATTGATCGATGCGTTTGCTTCTGGTGGAAGACCACGTACCGCTGGCCGACGAATTGCTCGCCGGCCTGCAACGCCAAGGCTACGCGGTGGATTGGCTGGCCGATGGCCGCGATGCGGTGTATCAGGGCAGCAGCGAGCCCTATGACCTGATCATCCTCGACCTCGGCCTGCCCGGCGTGCCGGGGCTGGACGTGTTGGCGCAGTGGCGCGCGGCCGGTCTGGCGATTCCGGTGCTGATCCTTACCGCGCGCGACTCCTGGGCCGAGCGCATCGAAGGGCTGAAAGCCGGCGCTGACGATTACCTGACCAAACCGTTCCACCCGGAAGAACTGTACCTGCGCATTCAATCGCTGCTGCGCCGCTCCAAGGGCCAGGCCAACCAGCCGACCCTGCAAGCCGCCGGCCTGCATCTGGACGAAGGCCGCCAGTGCGTGGTTCGCGACGGCGCCGACATCCAGCTGACCGCCGCTGAATTCCGTCTGCTGCGCTATTTCATGCTGCACCCCGAACAGATCCTCTCGAAAAGCCACCTCGCCGAACACCTCTACGACGGTGAGACCGAGCGTGACTCCAACGTCCTCGAAGTCCACGTCAATCACCTGCGGCGCAAGCTCGGCAAAAGCGTGATCGAAACCCGTCGCGGTCAGGGATACCTGTTCGGCGGGCAAACTTCATGAGATCAATCCAGCGCCGTTTGAGCCTGGGTCTGATCAGCGTGATGGTGGTGGTCGGTCTGGTGCTGGCGCAAACCAGCCTGTGGTTGTTCGAAGTCGGTTTGCAGCGCTACCTCGAAGCCGGCCTGCGCAACGACAGCGAAAGCCTGCTGGTGGCGCTGGTGCGCGGCCCGCAAGGTCTGCAACTGGATGAACGGCATCTGTCGCCGGCCTATCAGCGGCCGTTTTCCGGGCATTACTTTCGCATCGATTTTTCCGACAGCCACTGGCGTTCGCGCTCGCTGTGGGATCAGGAACTGCCGCTGCTGCAACACCCGGGGCTGCACAGCAACCTGCAACTGGGGCCGGACGGGCAACGCCTGCTGATACTGCGCTCAGACTATCGACGCCTGGGTCAGTCGATCTCGATCAGCGTCGCCCAGGATTACACGCCGGTCAGCGACAGCTTCCAGCGCATGCGCCAGATCGGCCTCGGCCTGGGGCTGGCGGCGTTGCTGCTGATCCTGTTCCTGCAACGCCTGACCGTGCGCCGCGCGCTGAAACCGCTGGAACGCGCGCGCGAGCAGATCGCTCAGTTGCAACAGGGCCAGCGCTCGCAACTCGACGATCAGGTGCCGGTGGAACTGGAGCCGCTGGTGGCGCAGATCAACCATTTGCTCGCCCACACCGAAGACAGCCTCAAGCGCTCGCGCAATGCCTTGGGCAACCTCGGCCACGCGCTGAAAACCCCGTTGGCGGTGCTGCTCAGCCTGGCCTCCAGCGACAAGCTCGATGACCATCCCGAGCTGCGCAGAATTCTCAAGGAGCAACTGGAGCAGGTGCAGCAGCGCTTGAATCGCGAACTCAATCGCGCGCGGTTGTCCGGGGATGCGCTGCCCGGCGCGTTGTTTGATTGCGATGCCGAGTTGCCGGGGTTGCTGGCGACGCTGAACATGATTCACGGCGAGCATCTGGCCTTGAACTACGTCGCACCGCCGGGTTTGCAGCTGCCGTGGGATCGCGAGGACTTGCTCGAACTGCTCGGCAACCTGCTCGACAACGCCTGCAAATGGGCCGATGCCGAGGTGCGCTTGAGTGTGATCGAAAGGTCTGACGGCTTTGCCCTGAGCGTGGAAGATGACGGCCCGGGGATTCCCGAAGAGCAACGCACTCAGGTGTTCAGCCGTGGCACGCGCCTGGATGAGCAGACCCACGGGCATGGGCTCGGCCTTGGGATCGTGCGGGATATCGTCGATACGTGGGGTGGCTTGCTGGTGCTGGGCGAAAGCGAGTGGGGCGGGTTGAAAGTGGTGATTGAACTGCCTAAGCGCTGACCCGGCGCCTTGCGCAAATCTTGTAGGAGCTGTCGAGTGAAACGAGGCTGCGATCTTTTGATCTGGTATAGCAACATCAAAAGATCGCAGCCTCGTCTCACTCGACAGCTCCTACATGTCGTCAAAGTCAGACCCGGAACTGATCCATCAACCGCTGCTGCTGATTCGCCAGGCTGTTGAGCGACTGACTCACCCGAGCCGATTCATTCGCCTGTCCGGACAGCGATTCCGTCACATCGCGAATCGTTGCCACGTTGTTATTGATCTCCTCAGCCACCGCGCTCTGCTCTTCGGCAGCACTGGCGATCTGCAGGTTCATGTCGCTGATCACCGTCACCGCACCGCCGATCTGCCGCAGCGCGGTGACAGCCTGTCCCACCTGCTCGACACTGCCCTGGGCCTGACGATGGCTGTTGCCCATCGAGCCGACCACTTCCTGCGTGCCGTTCTGCAATTGCTCGATGACCTGGCGGGTTTCCTCCACCGACTCCTGAGTGCGGCGCGCAAGGTTGCGCACTTCGTCGGCGACCACGGCAAAACCGCGTCCGGCTTCACCGGCGCGGGCGGCTTCGATGGCGGCGTTGAGAGCGAGCAGGTTGGTCTGCTCGGCGATGGCGCGGATGGTTTCCAGCACCGTGCCGATCTTCTCGCTGTTCGCAGCCAGCCCTTCGACCTGAACCATCGCTGCGCTCATGTCGGCGGCGAGGGTGTCGATGCTTGCGGTGGTGCGGTCGATCACGGTCAGGCCCTGACGGGTGGCGCGGTCGGCGTCCTTGGCAGCTTCGGCGGCCTGCGCAGCACTGCGCGCAACGTCCTGGGCAGTGGCGCTCATTTCGTGGGAAGCGGTGGCGACCTGATCGACCTGACGGTATTGCTGCTCCATGCCGGCGCTGGTCTGGGTGGCGATGGCTGAGGACTGGTCGGCAGTGTTGCGCGCATCCTGCACCGAGTGCTTCACCTCGGCGATGATCGGCTGCAACTTGTCGAGGAACTTGTTGAACCAACCGGCCAACTGGCCAAGCTCGTCCTGCTTGTCGTAGGCCAGACGCCGGGTCAGGTCGCCTTCGCCGCTGGCGATGTCTTCAAGCATGTGCGCCACACCGAGGATCGGCTTGGTCACGCTGCGCGCCATCAGCCACACCAGCAGCAGACCGATCAGCGCGGCGAGCAGGCCCAGGCTCAGTTCGATCAGTGTGCCCGAGGTATTGCTCGCATCCAGTTGCTGCTTGAGCGCTTCGGCGCGGCTGACCAGGACTTTCTCCGGCACATCGAGCAACACGCCCCACGCCGGCCCGTCGGGAATCGGCTGGAACGGCGACAGCACTTTCAACTGGCCGTTGCTGTGCAGGCTGCTCACGCCAGTGCTCGCGGCGAGCAAGCGCAGCAACTCGCTGCCGCTGGCCTGATCCACCGCATCCAGGCGCTGGCTGAGTTTGCCGGCATCCGGGCTGTAACCGGCGAGCAGGCCGGCGGGGCTGACGATACTGACGGCGGTCTGACCGTCGTAAAGCTTGCGACTGGCGTTCTGGCTGATCGCTTGCAGGCTGTTGAGATTGATGTCGACCGACAGCGAGGCGATGACTTTGCCGTTGACCTGCAGCGGGAAGACGATGCTGGTCATCAGCACTTTGTGGCCGTCGATGACATAGAAGTACGGCTCGATCACACACGGTTTGAGCGTGGTGCGCGGGCAGGTGAACCAAGCGTTGGCGGCCTGACCGCTGGGGCCGGTGCTGGTGTCGCTCATGTCGCTTTCCGGCAGCGCCATCGAGGTGACTTTGCCCGGGGTCGGCTGCGACCAGTACAGGGCGAAACGGCCCTTGTCGTTGCTGCCCAGTTCAGCCTGATCGGCGAACAGTTCGTCCTTGCCGTCCAGCGCGTTGGCTTCGAACACCAGCGACAGGCCGAGCAGGTCCGGGTTGGCTTGCAGCGCGGATTTGACCTGACGGGTCATGTCCTCGCGCAGATCGAAGGCATCGAGAAAACGCTTCTCGGCCTGCTCACGCAAAAACAGTACCTGCCGCGAGAAGCCGTGGCCGTACTGATAGGCGTCCATGAACTGCTGACGAATGCCGGCGGCCTGCACTTCACCTTGCGACTCGATACGCGCCTGCGCCGATTCGGTGAGCATCTCCATGCTCGAGGCCTTGACCAGCGCCGAGCTGTGTTCCATGCGATACAGCGAAAGACCGACCAACAGGGTCACGATACCGGCCAGGCAGAGGCCGGCGAGCAGGGTGATTTTCCATTGGATGGAAAGTTGTCTGAGCGACATGGAAAACATCCTTATCCGATAAATATCTGAGACTTTGCACTGTAGCGGCCGCGTTTCGGCTTTCTTTATGCCGTGAGCGCAATATGACCGATTGCCGCATGCGGGGCCTGTGGTCCTGTGGTCCTGTAGTCCTGTAGTCCTGTAGTCCTGTAGTCCTGTAGTCCTGTAGTCCTGTAGTGCTGTAGTGCTGTGGTCCTGTGGTCCTGTGGCGAGGGGATTTATCCCCGTTCGGCTGCGAAGCAGTCGTGACATTTGCGTATAGGGTAATGATCGTTCCCACGCGCAGCAAAGGAATGCCGCAACGGACGCTCCGCGTTCGGCTCTGGAAGGGACGCGGAGCGTCCCGGGCTGCATTCCCACGCAGAGCGTGGGAACGATCAATCCCCTCGCCACAGGGCTTTGACACCGCCGCCACTCTGCGGCACAGTGCGCGCCCTCTAACAAGACCCTCTGTACACCTCCGCCGGCCAACCCCGGGCGGACTCATCCTGTCTGGCGGTGTGTTTGCACCCGCAGTGTTTTTTGAGGTAGTGAAATGAATGCAGTCATAGCAGCCGTCGGCGTCATGCTGATCCTCAGCCTGTCGCGCGTGCATGTGGTGATCGCGCTGATCGTCGGGGCGCTGGTCGGTGGCCTGACCGGCGGTCTGGGCATCGACGCAACACTCAAGGCGTTCAACAGCGGCTTGGGCGGCGGCGCGACCGTGGCGTTGTCCTACGCCTTGCTCGGCGCTTTCGCCGTGGCGATTGCCAAGTCGGGCCTGGCCCATGCGCTGGCCGACAAGGCCCTGGCCATGGTGGATCGGCAGCATGCAACCGGCGGCGGTAACGTCAAATGGCTGCTGATCGGCCTGCTGTGGGTGGTGGCGATTGCCTCGCAGAACATCCTGCCGATCCACATCGCCTTCATTCCGCTGCTGGTGCCGCCGCTTCTATATGTACTGACCAAGCTGCAACTCGATCGCCGTTTGATCGCCTGCGTCATGACCTTCGGCCTGATCACTCCGTACATGTTTCTGCCGGTGGGCTTCGGCAACATCTTCCTCAACGAAATCCTGCTGGCCAACGTCGCCCGCAGCGGCGTCGACATCAGCGGCATCAATGTCACCCACGCCATGGGCATTCCGGCGCTGGGCATGGTTTTCGGCCTGGCGATGGCGTTCATCAGCTATCGCAAGAAGCGCGTTTATGACCTGGCCAAAATCGAACAGGTCGAGCAGACGGCGGTGCACTACAACCCGCTGAGCCTGATGATCGCTGGTGTGGCCATTGCTTCGGCATTCGTGGTGCAGTTGCTGCTGGACTCGATGATTATCGGCGCTCTGGTCGGGTTTCTGATTTTCTCGGTGTCGGGCATCGTCAAGTGGCGCGAGACCGATGATCTGTTCACCGAAGGCATGAAGATGATGGCGATGATCGGCTTCATCATGATCGCCGCCTCAGGTTTTGCCGAAGTGATGAAGGCCACCGGGCAGGTGCAGACGCTGGTCGAATCGTCGGCGGCCTGGATCAATCACAGCAAAGGCGTCGGGGCTTTGTTGATGCTGCTGGTGGGCTTGCTGGTGACCATGGGCATCGGTTCGTCGTTTTCCACCGTGCCGATTCTCGCAGCGATCTTCGTGCCGTTGTGCGTGCAACTGGGCTTCAGCCCGATCGCCATCGTCTGCATCGTCGGCACTGCCGGCGCGCTGGGCGATGCCGGTTCGCCGGCCTCGGACTCGACCCTCGGCCCGACCTCGGGTCTGAACATCGACGGCCAGCATCACCACATCTGGGACACCGTCGTACCGACCTTCCTGCACTACAACCTGCCGCTGCTGGTGTTTGGCTGGGCGGCGGCGATGGTTCTCTAAAAAATCCACAATTGCCCAATGTGGGAGCGAGCCTGCTCGCGAAGGCGTCGTGTCAGTCGACACACAGGTTGCTGAGCCAACGCTTTCGCGAGCAAGCTCGCTCCCACAGGGGCCTGGGTATTTCCCGGACTCAACTTTTGCTCCGGCGTGCCGTTAAAGCCTTTAACCACGCCAACAAAATCAAAAGAGTGAGTCCCCCGATGCGCCTGAGTCTCAAGGCTAAAGTCCTGTCCCTTGCCGTTCTGCCGGTGCTGCTCTTTGCGCTGGTCATCAGCGTGACCACGCTGTTCATCCTCCAGGAACAGGCGCGCAAGGAGGTCGAACAGACCCGCGAGCGGCTGCTCAGCGACGCCAAGGCCACCCTGCAAAGTTACGTCGCCGTGGCCATGACCACGATCAAACCGCTGTACGACGCCGCCGCACCGGGCGACGACGCGGCGCGGGCGCAGGCGATCAAATTGCTCTCGGGCATCCGCTACGGCAAGGACGGCTACTTCTTCGGCTACGACTCCGAGACCGTGCGCCTGTTCAAGGCCAACGACCCCGACGGCGTGGGCAAAAGCTTCAAGGACAACCGCGATCCGAACGGCGTCTACGTCAACCTCGGCCTGGTCAAAGTGGCCAAGGACGGCACCCACTATCTGCAATACAGCTCGCCGCTGCCGGGCAACGCCAAGGTGCTGGTGCCGAAACTCGGCTACACCGAATACCTGCCGAAGTGGGACATGGCGGTCGGTACTTCGGTCAACCTCGACGGCATCGAAGCACAAGTGGCGCAGGTCGAGGCGCAAGTGCAGGAGCGCGTGCAAGGCGTGGTGCTGAGCATTGTCGGCGTTGCGGTGCTGGTGCTGTTGGTGATCGCGGCGGCGGGCATGCTGCTGGCCAACACCATTCTGCGCCCGCTGACCCTGATGAAAGCCAACCTCGACGACATCGCGGCGGGCGAGGGTGACCTGACCCGACGCCTGAACATCACCAGCCAGGACGAACTCGGCGAACTGGCCGGCTCGTTCAACCGTTTCGTCGACAAGATCCACGGCCTGGTGCGGCAGATTACCGAGATGACCACGCAACTCACCGGGCTGGTCACCCAGGTCTCGGAACAGGCGCAGCGTTCCGATCAGGCCATGGAGCGTCAGCGCCACGAAACCGATCAGGTCGCCACGGCGATCAACGAAATGTCCGCCGCCGCCCAGGAAGTGGCGAAGAGCGCGCAAAACGCCGCCGTCGCCGCTCAGCAGACCGACGAAGAAGGCCAGAGCGCCAAGCGCGTGGTCGCGGGCAGCATCAAGCAGATTCATGCGCTGGTCGACGACATCCGCAACAGCGGCGTGTCGCTGGACAGCTTGCAGCAGGACGTCAGTTCGATTGTCGGCGTGCTTGGGGTGATCCGTTCGATTGCCGAGCAGACCAACCTGCTGGCGCTCAACGCCGCGATCGAAGCGGCACGTGCCGGTGAGGCCGGGCGTGGCTTTGCGGTGGTTGCGGACGAAGTACGCGCACTGGCCAGCCGCACGCAGATCAGCACCCAGGAAATCCAGGGCATGATCGACCGCTTGCAGGCCGGTACGCAGCAGGCGGTCGAAGCGATGCGCCGTTCCAGCGAGGCCGGCGACGGTACTTCGCAGCAAGCCAATCAGGCCGGTGCATCGCTGGATGCCATGGCGCAGTTGATCGCGACGATCAACTCGATGAACGCGCAGATCGCCAGCGCAGCGGAAGAGCAGACGGCCGTGGCCGAAGAGATCAACCGCAGCGTGCATCAGATTGCCGTGGCGGTGGACAGCGTCGCCGATGAAACGCAACTGGGCGCGCAAACGTCGCGCAGTCTGGCGGAGCTCGGGCAGCGGTTGGGCAAGCTGGTCGGGCAGTTCCGTATCTGACGCGTCCGCAATCCCCTCTAGGAGCTGCCGAAGGCTGCGATCTTTTGATCTGCTTGTGAAAGATCAACAGACCAAGATCAAAAGATCGCAGCCTTCGGCAGCTCCTACATTGGGATCGCGTGGGTTTAAGGTTTGTCCCAGTAGGGAATTTCGCCAAAGCACTCGACAAAAAAATCAATCACCGTCCTCACCTTCACCGACAACCGTCGGCTCCCCGGCCACAGCACGGCGATCTGCTGCGGTTCCAGGCTGTTCGACACCTGATATTCCCCCAGCACCGGCACCAGTGTGCCCTTGCGCACCGCTTCGCCGATCAGCCACGACGGAAACATCACCAGCCCAAGGCCTTGCTGGGCGGCTTGGGTCAGGGTGTCGGCGTGGTTGCCGGTGATCGGGCCTCTGACCGTGTACGGCGTCCAGTCCTCGCCATCACGGCGGAAAAACCAGCGCTGCTGACCGGACGCGCCTTTGTAGGCCAGGCACTGATGTTGCGCGAGTTGGTCGGGATGCTGCGGCGTGCCGTGGCGTTTGAGATAGGCCGGGCTGGCGGCGACCTGAAAGCGGTGCGGCGCCACAATGCGTGCCTGCATGCTCGAATCGTGCAGCGCGCCGATGCGAAACAGCAGGTCGGCGCCTTCCTGCAACGGATCGACGTAATGGTCGGTTTGCTGGATATCCAGTTGCAGCTTCGGATAGCGCGCGCAGAGCTCGCCCAGCCAGGGCGTCAGATGGCGCTGGCCGAATACCACCGGGGCGTTGATGCGCACCAGTCCGGTGGGTTCGCTTTGCTGTTCCTGCAACGCCTGTTCGGCTTCTTCCAGTTGCACCAACAGCAACCGCGCATGGTGCCCCAGCGTGCGCCCGGCTTCGGTCGGGGTGACGGCGCGGGTGTGGCGGTAGAGCAATTGCTGGTTGAGCGCCTGCTCCATCAATTGGATCTGCCGTGAAATGGAGGAGGGCGCGACCCCTTCGCGGCGGGCGACTTCGGAAAAACTGCCGTGGTCGAGGACTGCTACAAACAGCCTTAACGCTTTGAATCCGAGTTCGTTGAGCCCGTGCATGCCATGTCTCGCTGTGCGTATTGCGCAAAAGTGTTGTCCGGATGCTCCCATTTATCGCACAGCGGCGCCAGCCGATAATCCGCGCCATTGTTTTTGAGCGTGGAAGGTTATGTATGCAGACGTTGGATGAAGGGGTAGTTGCGGCACCGGTGAAAAGCTCGGTGTTGCGTCTGCTGTTGCTGCCGCTGGTGATTCTCGCTGGCATGGGCTTGTCGGTCGAGGCTGGTTTGCTCGGGCCGCTGGGTGAGCAGGTCGGGCATTTGTGGGCGACGTTGAGCATCTTCGGCGTGGGTTCGGCGATCCTGTTTTTGCTCTTGCTGTTCGCCGGTCCGCAAAAAGGGCCGGCGCTGACCGAGTTGCCGCGCTGGCAGTTGATCGGCGGGTTTCTCGGGCCGATCTACGTGGTGGTGCTGACGCTGGCGACGCCGCATATCGGCATCGCCATGACGATGATTGCGATTTTGTCCGGTCAGGTCGGCAAGAGTGTGCTGATCGACCATTTCGGCTGGTTCGGCGCGACGCGCAAGAAGGTCAACGGCGAGCGCTGGCTGGCGTTGGGCTTGATTGTGGTGGCTTTGGTTCTGATTGCGCGGGGGTGAGTGATGGGTCTGGTGATTTTGTTGGCGGTGGTGGTGTTGGCCGGTGCGGTGTTGAGTGTGCAGGCCGCGATCAATGGGCGTCTGGGTGAAACGGTGGGGGTGCTGCGTAGCAGTCTGCTGACCTTTGCGGTGGGCGCGGTGGTGACCGGGTTGTTGATTCTGTTTTTCGAGCCGGCGCAGGCGGTGAGTCTGCTTGAGGTGCCGAAGTGGCAGTTGACCGGGGCGCTGTTCGGCGTGGTGTACATGATGGTGATGGTTGGCGCGGTGCCGGTGGTCGGGACGGCTGTGGCGACGGTGGCGGTGATTGTCGGGCAGTTGGGGATGGGGATGTTGATCGACAATTTCGGCTGGTTGGGGAATCCGGCGATCGGCTTGTCTCCGAGCCGGATGTTGGCGATGGTGTGTCTGGCGGTGGCTTTGGTGTTTATGTATCGGAGTTCGCGGCAGGCGCAGTGATTTTATTTGTTTGACTGTGTACATATCCGTTGCTGCGGGTGTTGCTTCTGGCGGTTCCGCTGTGTACGACTGCGTCGTTCGGTCGCTGCGCTCGCACGTCCGGATCAATCCCTCCACTCAGCCTGCCGACGGGCTCTGAGATCAAGATCAAAAGCGGTACTCGAGCTTGCGCTCATTGTTTTGAGTGGTTAGGAGCGGGTGGTGTCTGGCTTTGGTTTTGTGCTGGGATTCGCCCCTCACCCCAGCCCTCTCCCGGGGGAGAGGGGGCCGATTTTCGGGCTTTTCAAAATCTGCGTTCGACTCGGTATTCCACGTCGGCGGGTTTCTCGCAATCACCGCGGTCAGTTCCCTCTCCCTCCGGGAGAGGGCTAGGGTGAGGGGCTTTTGATGTCTGCGCAGGTCGTGCTGCGCGAAGTTGTTCTGGTGGCAGCGAGCCTGCTCGCGAAAGCCATCTCTGGGTCGACCAATCTCTCAACAGTTGGCCAGCCTGCAACACCACCTTCTACACTGTCCCATATGGCTTGCTCGCAAGCCTCAGACAACCACCACGCAAGGAGTCTGTCCCATGTCCGATAAAAAATGCGACTGCCCGGGCTGCAACTGCACGATCAAAGAAGGCGAACATTCCTACGCTGTACACGGTAAGCACTATTGCTGCGAGGCTTGCGCTCATCACCACAAACACGGTGAAGAGTGTGCGATGAAGGGTTGCGGTTGCGCTCATCCGAAATAAGCGCGGCAAAAAAAAGTGGAGCCTAATCAGGCTCCACTTCCATTTTCAGACTGTCGTCTTCCTGCCGCTCAAAGTGCCTCACCGTGCCTTGCAAGGTTCGCCCTTCGACCTTGACCACCACAACCTTGGCTTGGTGGAGGTCTTCCGGTACCGGTGCCTGGACGCACAGGGTGAATCGGTAAGGGTCATCCGCAACGGTTTCCAGTGCGACTTGGCAATTCACCGTTTTGGTGATCTGGCCGAAGAAGGTGGTCAGGCCGTAGTCCAGTCGGGCCGGGTGATAAGTGTCGGTCATCGGTCGATTCCCCCTGTCGATTGCCAAGCCTGCGGTGAGGGCGGTGGGGTCAGTTGGTCTGGCGCCAGGTGACGTTTTCCAGGCCGAATTTTTCTGCCATCGGTTTGCTGGTCTTTTGCACTTTCTCGCGGCCGAAGCGCGGGATGCGACCCACGCCCGCGTCGCAGCTTGCCCAATGCCAGGCTTCGGCGTTGTCCATTTTGTCCGAGCGGATAATGAACGACTTGGGGGTGCCATGCAGTGTGTAGTCGATGACGTAAAGTTTTGCGTTGTTCATAAAGCCCGAATTCCTCCCTGTGGTATTAAACGGATCGCGCTGTGCCGGGAAAATTCATTCGGATTGTCCGACGGTAGCTATCGTTGGCGAGTGCGCGGCGTGCTGGTTACCATGGCGGCTTCGCCAACCCCCTGTGAACGTTCGCCATGGCCCTCGCCGCGCCCCCTGATCTGACCGACACCGATGTGCCCGTGCAACCGCTGGCGCGAACCTATCCGCGTGGTTTGTTCATCGAGCCGCACGAGCATGTCTGGGGGCAGTTGCTGTATGCGATGAGCGGGGTGATGTGGGTCGAAACCCCGCACGAAGCGCTGGTGGTGCCGCCGCAGCGGGCGGTGTGGTTGCCGCCGGGAGTGCCGCACGGGATTCGTGTGGTGTCGGATTTGCAGATGCGCAATATCTACCTGCGCCCGGCGCTGGCGGCGACCCTGGATGCGACGGTGCAGGTGATCGAAGTCGGTGGTCTGCTGCGCGAGTTGATCGTCGGGCTGGTGGCGCAGGGCGATGCCGGCGAGGCTGACTATTACGAGGCACTGGTCGGGCTGGCGTTGCTGGAACTGCGCCGGGCCAGGCGTTCGCAACTGAAGATTCCGCTGCCGGACGAGTCCGACCGGCGTCTGATGAGTCTGTGTCAGGCCGTGATGGCCGCGCCGTCGCTGGAGATCCCGTTCGAGCAGCATGCGCAGAACGCCGGGGCCAGCGTGCGTACGCTGGCGCGGCTGTTCAAGGACAGCCTTGGCATGGGCTTCGCCGAGTGGCGACGGCAGGTGCAGTTGGCGACGGCGGCGGCAGCGTTGATTCAGGGCGTGGCGGTGAGCGTCATTGCTCGCGAACTGGGTTATTCACCGAGCAGCTTCAGCGACATGTTTCGCCGGGAGCTGGGGGTGGCGCCTTCGCAATTTGCCGTGTAGAACAAATGTCTGATTTGTGAGATCCCTGTGGGAGCTGGCTTGCCAGCGATGGCGGCTTGGCATTCAACGGATATGTTGACTGACCCACCGCTATCGCTGGCAAGCCAGCTCCCACAAGGTTCTTTGTGAATTGGGGTTTTTGTCCGAAATTCAGAAGTCCTTGGCCGATACCGCTCCGCCCGTTTCCCTAGACTCTGCCCATCACTTATCGCGGCGGAGTTCCCCCATGAACTACCTCATTTCTCTGGCCATTGGCCTGGGCGTCGGCCTGCTCTATGGCGCGCTCGACTTCCGTTCTCCCGCACCACCGGCGATCGCGCTGGTCGGTCTGCTCGGCATGTTGGCCGGTGAGCAGTTGTGGCCGCTGGGCCGGCAACTGGTCGCTGGCTGGGTGTCCTGAATTTCCTTTTTTCTTTTCGGTGGATGTGCCCATGAAAGCGTTGCAATTCGATCAGACCGGCGACCTGTCCTCCCTGCGTTTCGTCGACGTTCCGACCCCGGTGCCCGGCGCCGATGAAGTGCTGGTGCAGATCAAGGCTGCCGGGCTCAATCCCAGCGATGTGAAAAACGTTCTCGGGCGTTTTCCCTACACCACACTGCCACGGGTTCCGGGGCGGGATTTTGCCGGGGTGGTGGTCGAGGGGCCGCAAGTACTGATCGGTCAGGAAGTCTGGGGTACCGGGCGCGAGCTGGGCTTCTTCGCCGACGGCGCCCATGCGCAGTTCGTCAAACTGCCGGCCAGCGGCGTGGCGCACAAACCGGCGCATTTGAGTTTTGCTCAGGCGGCCAGCCTTGGCGTGCCGTACACCACGGCGTGGGATGCGCTGGAACGCAGCCTGGTCAGCGCCGATACGCGTTTGCTGGTAATCGGCGGCGGGGCAGTGGCAACTGCGGCTTTGGCCCTGGCAAAAGTGCGCGGCGCGCAATTGCTGGCGGCGGCGCGCCGGCCCGAGCAGGTCGCCGATCTGCAGCAGCAGGGCTATCAGACGATTCAACTGGATAAGCCAGAAAACCTCGGTGCGCAGGTCAACGCGGTGTATCGCGGCGGCGCCGATGTGATCTTCGACACCACCGGTTTCTGGCTGCCCGCCTCGGTGGCGGCACTGGCCACCTTCGGCCGCATCGCCATCATCGCCGCGCCGGTCGACGGCCACGTGCAATTGCCGGCGCTGGCGCTCTATCGAAAAGGCGGCTCGGTGGTCGGGATCAACTCTTTGTTGTACGGCGTTGAGGCGTGCGCGGCGATGCTCGAGCAGTTCGGGCGGTTCTTCGATGAGGATCGCTTGCCGCTGCCGCAGGGCTTGGTGGAGGTGCCGCTGGCTGAAGGGCTGGCGCGCTATGACGAGGTCAATCAGGGCGGCGGCGACAAGATCATTTTGCTGCCCTGACTCACGCAAACCCCTGTGGGAGCGAGCCTGCTCGCGATGACGGTGTATGAGTGAAACATTCGCCGACTGACACACCGCTTTCGCGAGCAGGCTCGCTCCCTTAATTGGGCACTCGACAGTGCTAATTTCAGAAGAGTCTGACGGGCCTTCGTGTCGCCCTCGTAAGAGTCTTCTTGATTGTCTTCTCAGGATTGAACGCACCATTCCGCACTCCTAGGATTGCTTCCGCAGTCCTGCGAAAACGCTCGCACGAGCGGTCCAACCTCCATCATGCAGCCCGGCAGCGCTCTGGAAACTCGCAGCTTGGCAAGCTCTGATCGAATCAATCCGGCACTCGACAAGGAGTCGTGCGATGCCCCGCCAAAGCGACCTGCGTTTCACTTTCGAGCCCCTGCAAGGCGATCCCT
>NZ_RCOD01000056.1:0-34611 GCF_004307505.1 Pseudomonas sp. Sample_11 | reverse complement strand
GGTGACCGATCGGAGGCGGCAGGCTGTCCCGAGCGGAGGCTGGTAAATCGCCAGGCGCTAAAGCTGTCGTAACGGTAATAAGTGGCGTAGTTCATGGTGGAATCCTCGAAGTGTGGTGTGTCGCTGAAAGTGATGGGCCTGAAAAAACAAAACCCCCGGTCGGGAGGCCGACCGGGGGTTGAGAAATCTCTGGTAGGCGACCCGTTATCATGGGCGCCGTTTGGGTATCAGGCGCGCCAGTGGCTAAACCAATACCCAAAATAAAAGTTGTCTGGAGCGCAGGCGTCGTTGACCCACGCAGCCGCAATCGAGCGCGAGGCGCTGGCGATGCAAGACTGTGAAGAGGCGTTGAACATGGTCTGTCTCCGATGAATACGCCGAGCTTACTCGACGCTGATACGCGTCAGCAATCAGAAAATGCTATTGCGTGCCGAGCGAAACGGCTATCACTGGTAAACGATCTGGTTAAAGTACATTTTTACGATTGGAGAGAGCTGAATGAGTTATCGAATTCGGCATGCCACCCATGATGATCTTGCGTTTGCGCGAGATCTGACCTGTCGCAACATGCTGCGCTATTACATTGACCACGATCTGTTGTGGCAGGACGAGGCATTCGACGCAGGCTGGCAGTATCGTGAGAACTGGATGATCCTCCAGGATGAACTGCTGATCGGCTTTGTCAGTCTGAGCGAGGATGCCCGAGCGCTGTACATACGCGAATTGCAGATTGATCATCCGTGGCAAGGGCAGGGCGCCGGTTCCTGGGCCATTGATCAGGTGATCGAGATGGCTCGGCAGGCAAGGCGACCGGCACTGCGGCTGACAGTGTTTGACAATAACCCGGCGCAAAAACTGTATGCATCTAAAGGACTGCACATCGTGGGCAGGGATGAGTGTTTCCTCAGAATGCAGCTCGATTTGAGTACAGCTGTGCTCTGAAACCCACAGCCGGCAAGCCCTGAATGACGAATTGAAACTTTTTAAATGCGGCTTTCCGCTAGGTCTGTCTGGCACTTTTTGCTAAGGTGTCCGGCATCCCAATAAGACCATATCGCGAGGTGTCTGCTTGATTAGGGTGCTAGTGGTCGACGACCATGATCTCGTTCGTACAGGCATTACACGGATGCTGGCCGATATCGATGGCCTGCAGGTGGTGGGTCAGGCCGAGTCAGGTGAAGAGTCCCTGATCAAAGCCCGTGAATTGAAGCCTGACGTAGTGCTCATGGACGTCAAGATGCCCGGCATCGGCGGCCTCGAGGCCACACGGAAACTGCTGCGCAGCCACCCGGACATCAAGGTGGTTGCCGTTACGGTGTGCGAGGAAGACCCTTTCCCGACGCGTTTGCTGCAGGCCGGCGCCGCCGGTTACCTGACCAAGGGGGCGGGTCTCCCGGAAATGGTTCAGGCCATTCGGCTGGTTTTCGCCGGGCAGCGTTACATCAGTCCGCAGATCGCTCAGCAGTTGGCGATCAAATCATTCCAGCCAACCAATGATTCGCCGTTCGATGCCTTGTCGGAGCGGGAAATCCAGATTGCCTTGATGATTGTCGGCTGCCAGAAGGTCCAGATCATTTCCGACAAGTTGTGCCTGTCGCCGAAAACCGTGAACACCTACCGCTACCGCATTTTCGAGAAGCTTTCGATCAGCAGCGACGTCGAGCTGACACTGCTCGCGGTGCGTCACGGCATGGTGGATGCCAGCGCCTGACCATGACCGAGACATTTGATTCCAGTGCTTTCCTGTCGACCGTCAGCGGTCGCCCGGGCGTCTATCGCATGTTCGACAGCGAGGCGCGCCTGCTGTATGTCGGCAAGGCGAAAAACCTGAAGAAACGTCTGGCGAGCTACTTTCGCAAGACCGGGCTGGCGCCGAAAACGGCTGCACTGGTAGGGCGTATCGCTCAGGTCGAGACGACCATCACCGCCAACGAAACCGAAGCGCTGCTGCTGGAACAGACGCTGATCAAGGAGTGGCGCCCGCCGTACAACATCCTGCTGCGCGACGATAAATCCTATCCGTACGTGTTTCTCTCCGACGGACAGTTTCCGCGCCTGAGCATCCATCGCGGCGCCAAAAAGGCCAAGGGCAAGTATTTCGGCCCCTATCCGAGTGCCGGCGCCATACGTGAAAGCCTGAGCATCCTGCAAAAAACCTTTTTCGTCCGCCAGTGCGAGGACAGCTATTACAAGAATCGCACCCGTCCGTGCCTGCAATACCAGATCAAACGCTGCAAGGCGCCATGCGTGGGCCTGGTCGAGCCTGACGTCTACGCCGAAGACGTGCGCCACTCGGTGATGTTCCTCGAAGGTCGCAGCCACGCGCTGACCAACGAGCTGTCCACCGCGATGGAAGAGGCAGCGATCAATCTCGAATTCGAACGCGCGGCCGAATTGCGCGACCAGATTGCCTTGCTGCGCCGGGTGCAGGACCAGCAGAGCATGGAAGGCGGAACCGGCGATATCGACGTTATTGCCGCATTCGTCAACCCAGGCGGCGCCTGTGTCCACCTGATCAGCGTGCGCGGCGGGCGCGTGCTCGGCAGCAAGAATTTCTTCCCGCAGGTCGGCATTGAGGAAGACGTTTCCGAGGTCATGGCAGCATTCCTCGGTCAGTACTACATCAGTAGCCCCGAACGCGATCTGCCGAGCGAACTGATCGTCAACGTGGTTCACGAAGACTTCCCGGCGTTGATCGAAGGGATTCACACCTTGCGCGGCCGTGAGTTGGCCATCAGTCATCGGGTGCGCGGTACCCGTGCGCGCTGGCAGCAACTGGCCGTGACCAACGCTGAGCAAGCGTTGGGCGCGCGTCTGGCCAACCGTCAGCACACCGCCGCGCGATTCGATGCGCTGGCCGAAGTGCTGAATCTGGATGAACCGCCGCAACGCCTGGAATGCTATGACATCAGTCATTCCAGCGGCGAAGCCACTGTGGCCTCTTGCGTGGTGTTCGGGCCGGAAGGCGCGATCAAGTCGGATTACCGCCGCTACAACATCGAAGGCGTCACCGCCGGCGACGACTACGCGGCCATGCACCAGGCGCTGACTCGCCGCTTCAGCAAACTCAAGGACGGCGAGGGCAAGTTGCCGGACATTCTGTTGGTCGACGGTGGCAAAGGCCAATTGTCGATGGCCCGCGATGTGCTCAACGAACTGGCCGTACCGGATCTGATCCTGTTAGGCGTCGCCAAGGGCGCCACGCGCAAGGCCGGTTTCGAAACGTTGTATCTGAATGATGCAGCCCACGAGTTCACCTTGCGCGGCGATTCACCCGCCTTGCACCTGATTCAGCAGATCCGCGATGAGGCGCACCGCTTCGCAATTACGGGGCATCGCGCTCGTCGCGGCAAGACCCGCCGAACCTCAACGCTGGAAGGCGTGGCAGGGGTAGGGCCGACCCGCCGCCGTGACCTGTTGAAACATTTTGGTGGATTGCAGGAGCTGTCTCGTGCCAGCATCGAAGAGATCGCCAAAGCCCCGGGGATCAGTAAAAAGCTCGCTGAGTCGATTTATGCGAACCTGCATAGTGAGTAGAATGCCCCTTCACCTCGTAGCCAGTTGTGCCGATGAATATCCCTAATCTGATTACCGTTCTACGCGTCCTGCTCATCCCGATCTTTATTTTGCTGTTCTATCTGCCCTACGAGTGGAGTTACATGGCCTCCGCTTCGGTGTTCGCCTTCGCGGCTGCAACCGACTGGCTCGATGGTTATCTGGCGCGCCGATTGGAGCAAAGCACACCGTTCGGTGCCTTCCTCGATCCGGTCGCCGACAAGCTGATGGTCGCTGTTGCCCTGGTCCTGCTGGTGCAGGAACACGGCAATCTTTGGCTGACGCTGCCAGCGGCGGTCATCATCGGTCGCGAGATCGTGATTTCGGCCCTGCGCGAATGGATGGCCGAACTCGGCGCCCGGGCACAGGTGGCCGTTTCCAATCTGGGCAAATGGAAAACCGCTGCGCAGATGCTCGCCCTGGTGATTCTGCTGGCTCATCCAAAGGCATTCAGCTTCTGGGTCGTGCTCGGTTATACGCTGCTGATCGTATCGGCAGGGCTGACCCTGTGGTCGATGGTTCAATACCTTCGCGCCGCCTGGCCGCACCTGAAGACCGATGTCGAAAAGAAATAAAAGTTTTTTGAATCAAGGGGTTGACGGGGCATCTTAATTCTATAGAATGCGCCACACCAAGCGGGAATAGCTCAGTTGGTAGAGCACGACCTTGCCAAGGTCGGGGTCGCGAGTTCGAGTCTCGTTTCCCGCTCCAATTTGTACAGTGTTTGTTGTTGCGCTACTGACAGCAAAGACTTTGAGGCCGAGTAGCAAAATGGTTATGCAGTGGATTGCAAATCCACCTACGCCGGTTCGATTCCGACCTCGGCCTCCACTATCAAAAACCCCGTAGATCAATGATCTACGGGGTTTTTTGTTGTCTGCAGAAAAATGTGGTGCTCACCTGTTTGCGGAGGGTCAATCAGTCAAGCACGATCCGGTCTGGATGTGGCTGGCACCTTCCACCGTGAGATTCGAGAAAAAGATGCAGCCAATGAGCCGCGCGAACAGCGTCAATGTCTCTGCAAGATCGGGGTTGTCAAACAGAACAGCCCTTGAGTCCAGAGCACATAAGGCACCCCAGAGTCTCCCGTCCGGCAGGAAAACAGGCGCGCCTGCGTAGCTTTCAATCGAATATTGCTTCACCACAGGACGTGACGAAAGTCGTCCATCCTGGCTGATTTGTGGAAGGAAGAGGGCTTGCGGATTTCGTCGAAACTCACTGCAAAGGGTGGTTTCCAGATCCAGCGTATCGCCGACATTTATTCCCAGTTCAATCGGATCGTACGCCGAACAAACGATCCACTCTGTTTCAGTGAATTTTGCGATGCCGGCAAAGCGTGTACCGGTCAGACGGGTGACAAGTTGCAGGATATTGGTGGTCGCTTCGATCTCGGCGATCGCCGAGCGCTCCTCTTGGCTTAAAGACGCTTTTAGAACGGTGTCACTCATTTGCATGGAATCAAATCTCCTGATTGCTTGTACATCCCTGAGCACTGCTCTGGTGACGTTCTGTGAGGCGTGATCGTGGTTGAAGGGGGGGGGCGTGCTGATTACCCTTTGATTATTGATTTCGGCGCCAACCTTTAGCGTAGACATCCTGTCCAGACTTGGGTTGCCTGCTCATAATCTCAATCGATGAATCATCTGTCACCCGTGCAGCTACGGTGATGGTGAGCATCTGAATCTTTTTGTGTTTATCGCCCCAATTTCCAGTCTGGTTGCTGCGATTTGCCACTAACTTCGGCCTCTACTTCAAGCAAACTCCGTAGCTCCCTGATTTCTGGGGCTTTTTGATTTTTCGCGGTCAGCGATATTTAGTTCTCAAATCGCGC
Organism: Pseudomonas sp. Sample_11; assembly: GCF_004307505.1. Taxonomy (NCBI): domain Bacteria; kingdom Pseudomonadati; phylum Pseudomonadota; class Gammaproteobacteria; order Pseudomonadales; family Pseudomonadaceae; genus Pseudomonas; species Pseudomonas sp. Sample_11. Next base: position 29,225 of record NZ_RCOD01000056.1, on the reverse strand, counting down.
ACTCCAAACTTGCTTCACCGGGACGTGATGTATATATTCCCCGCTCGGCTTTTCAAGCGGCCATCCTGTCAGGATCGCAACCGCAAGGCTGAGCAAAGCAACACCGCGCTACCGCCCGAATGGCGAAACTGGTAGACGCATGGGACTTAAAATCCCCCGCCCGTAAGGGCGTGCCGGTTCGATTCCGGCTTCGGGCACCATCTTAAATCAAGGGTTTGCGGGCGAAAGCTGATGCAAACCCTTGTTTATTTCTGGTCCGCTATTTTGGAGTTGGTCCGCAATTCACTTGGTAGGCATGACCTTTTTGCCCTTTCGATTGCGGATGTACTGCTCAGTCATCACCACCGTTGTATGCCCAAGTTGATCTCTGGCTTGCAAGATATCACCACTGGATTCCGCCTTATCGGTACCCGCCTTGGCGCGCAAGTCGCGCATCTGAAACTCAGCTTTCGGCACGCCGGCCGCCTCCCTGGCCAAGTCGAATCTCCTGCGCAACATCGCCACCGTCATCGGTGTGCCGTCCTCCGTAACGATCAGCCGCGTCGAGCGGACCTTGTGTTCTGACTTCCGGGACATGATTCGATCAATCAGAACCTTCAGCTCCCCAGTTATCTCGATCCGACGCTTCGCCTTTGTCTTGCCCTGCAACACCCAAATTTGCCCGTCGCGCACGTCGCGCTCGTCCATCAGCCGGGTATCGGTCACCCGTTGCCCGGTCAGATAGGCGAGGTCCATTGCGTCTTGCAGGCCCACATCTGCCTTGTCGTGCACGCGCTTGAACAGCGCATCCTCGACATACGTTTCCCGGCCAGTTTCCTTGTTGCCCTTGATGCCCGCGCACGGATTGGCAAGAGACGTGTAACCCTTGTCCCGAGCGTAATTCCAGATGGCGCTGAGCAGTGCCTTCTCGCGGTTCGCGCGCACCGGCGCGGCCTTGCGCCATGTCAGGTACTGGCGGACGTGCAGCGGCTCAATAGTTTCCAGCGGCGCGGGCGGGTCGTCGAAGAAAGCGATCAGATTCTTCAGCTCGCGCTTGTTGTCAGCCTGGGTGGCTGTGCCTTTGGTGGGAACGACGTCGACCATGTATTTTTCGGCGACGTAGCGGAACGTGATAACCTTTGCGACCAGATCGGTTGCGGTGCGATCACGCTCAAGCTTCGCGTACTCCATGATCGCCAAGCCGTAGTCGCTGCCCAGCGGAATTTCCTTGCGGTCTTTGCCGCCTGTGTCGTAATAGTAAAACACCCGGCCGCTGGCCTTCTTGCGTTCCCGCAGCCTGGCGATCGAGCCGGGTTTACTTGGTCGTCTTCCCATGTCAGCTGGCCTTACGTGATTTCCAGACGGGCTTTTCAGATTCAAACGCGCCGACGGCGGTGACCGCCATCGCGGTGACACTCGGCCAGCCGTTCACTTTAATCGTATGGCGAACGCCGTTCTTTTTCAGGTTGAGGATCTGACCTGCCTTGGTTCGCGCGCCGGTGAGCTCGCAAACCTCCTCGTGCGATAGAAACTGGATGGTCATGTGATGCTCCATGCCGCGCGTGGCGCGCAGAAGGTGGTGTGGGCTACAGGTTCACTACCTGACTGTTCGGATCGAAAGGTTTGCCATCGGGATCTACCACCAGGCGCGGCACGTTCTTTTGAAGAAACTCATCGAAACACTGTGGGCAATAACTGGCTTGAGTGGTCTGGAGCTGAGCGTGCCCGGTGTAGCCGCACTTCGGACACTTGAGTGCTGTGGGGATAATGAAAGCCATGAGGATTCCTCGCCCGCCGTACACCGGCAGGCTGTTGAGTTGGGGGAGGGGCAGCAAGGTTGGTTCTATTTCGCTCCCGACTTTGTTAGGCTTGATAACTTTTCAAAAGGAGGTTTTAGAGAATGGAAATTGGTGACCTGAAAAAGCTAAATGTCTCATTGTCAGCAAATTTGGCGATTTTCTTTTTTTCGTTTGTCGCTCCCGGGTTTTTGATTTTTTATAACTACAAGCCTGAAAGTTTTTTATCTATCGATGTAATTAAGTTGATTATCTTGGCAATAGCTGTCTCGTCACCAACATTTATTTTTCCTATGGTTTTCACCGCCCTGTTTGCCAATCTCATCGCAAGGGAAATGCCTGATAAGCGCTATTTATGGGGCACCCCTACGGACTGGTATCTTAAGCATGGGGCTGGAAATGCATTGAATATGTATACAATTATCGCTGTCATTTGGGTTTTTAATTTGGGCGGCTCTTGGGTATTCTGGCTTATTCTATTCACCGTGGTTCTGAATTTAGTAGTTGAAGCAATTACGTATAAGATTTTTAAGAAGACTCCAACTAGTCAACATTCAATTTGGTTTGAGCACTTCGCTGCTGACAGTTATGCTGAGAGTAAACCAGACTGATTTTTTCATTTTTCCGCACGGCAACCATACGAGCAGCTCTCCATTTTTTAACGGTCGCTCGTAGGCGCACTCATCCTTGGCCGCTATAGCGGCTGACTTTGAAGGGGGAGGGAATAAAACTTTCAATGCCGGTCAAAGCCCATAGTTGCTAAGGTGGGCTCCACGCGATCAGGGACCGAAAAAATGGAAAGCAAATTTTCTAGGCGTATTTTGCTGCTGGGCTCACTTCTGATCCTCACTGGGCAAGTTCAGGCTCGCGGCGGTAGAGGCGGGCGGAGTTCTCGCGGAGGTGGACGCGGTGGAAGAGGAGGAAGCGGCACCGGATTTCTTTGGTTCTTGGGTATCGGCGGTGTAATTTTCGGCCTGGTTAAACTGGACTCTTGGAAAAACGCCCGGCGAAGAGCCAATGACAAGGCCTTGGAGGAAGCAAGGCTTGCAGAAGTCGAACGATTAAAACCACCCAAGGCTGAGTGGGATGCACTAGGTTTATGTTTACTCTGTGGCAGCCCCATGGCAATTCGAATTGCTAAAGTTGGCAGGCGCCGGGGAACCAAGTTTATGGGTTGCACATCTTATCCTCGCTGCTTAGGAACCCGAAAAATAATGGCCCGAAATGCTGGGAACTGAAGTGATAACAGCGCAGTTTGATGCGCTTCATGCTGCCTCCTGCTGCGGCTATTCCTGCCGCAGCGCTTCCTGCACTGCCTCGACAACCCACTGTAGGTACGTGAATTCGTGGTTCTCTTCGATGGCCTTGTCTCCGACGGGGTAGTGCCACTCATCACCGAAAAGCTCGGTCAGCAGTTTGTTGTGATGCCAGCATTCGTTTGGTGACTCGACGCTGCGCAAAACCTCGATGTCGTGCCAGAGTTCGCGGGCTTCACCCTTACTCAGCTCATCCAGTTCCCAGTCGTGACGGCCTGTCTGTTGCCGGCGGCGCTGGACAATGCACTTTTTCGCAAATGCGTGAAGCGCGTTCCCGCTGAACCGCGTGCTGCTGATCCCGCGATCCAAGCAGTTCCGGACGTATTGCCAATCACAATCCGCCACGAACTCGGCCACCGTGCGAGGTCCCATGCCACCCCAGTAGGCGTTCCAACTCTTGTCCCAGCAGTTGATCGTGATCTTGCCCTGGGCGGTCTGATAGCTCGGGTCGGATTCAGTAGGGCAGTCGCGGCGGCCGAAGTCCTCGAGGAACACGGTAATCGGGTCAAGCCGCGGTGCGCCGGTGATTACCAGCTTGGTCACAGTCGAGCGCTCAACCTTCAGCGGCTCGGCCGGTGTGTTTTCTGTGGGCATGGGGCGTCCTATGCCGGGGCATGCCCGGGCGGTGGAGGATCAGGTAAAAAATATTTCGCGCTCAGAGTTTCCTATAAGGTTTTTTTTTCTGCGCTACTATCACTAGGCATGTTGTCAGGAAGAGTCTTTCAGGGGAATGATTTAATGAAGCGCCAATCAGATATCGAAGAACTTTTCAAAGCCTGTGATTACAATATATCGGCTGTCTCTGAGCAATACGAAGCTGCTCGACATAATGAATCCATTGTCAAAGTAATGCAGCCGGTTATTAAGTCCACGTTAGAGCACTTGAGGAGTATCCTTGAGTATACAGCTCAAGATGTTTGGCAGAGCTATACTAAAAAGCGTAATAGTCCGTATTTTCCATATGGCAAGGATCAGGAAGGGTACCTTAAAAGTTTGAAGAAAAATCTTCCGGGGCTGTCGGTTCAAAGACCTGATATCGAGTCAGTCATCGAGTCTGTGCAGCCGCATAAAACTGGCGATACTTGGCTTTCTGATTTGTGTAGCTATACAAACTTTCATAAGCATGACCGTTTAAAGCCACAGGTCAGAGTCGATTCGCAGTCCAATACTGTAGTTCTAGGTGGGGCTGTCGGCTTTAAGGATTGTGACAATATAACGATCATCGATAGCGATTTTGGGGGGGTTATAATAGGGCGTGATAAGCCCTTTGTGTTTTCTAATAAAATGAAAACTCACGAAATAAGATCGCAGCTTTCCAAAGATGCAAATCTTAAAAGATATTTTGATTGGGTTGAGTTTCAATTTGAATTTTCAGTGGTGGACGCGCTCACCCTACTCAGGGTGTCAAGAGTGAAAATTTTTGATTACGTTGAAAGACTAAAAGTCGTCTTGGATGGCTAGGCCGTATAGAGCTTCCCTTAGGGAAAATGGTGTGCGGCGCACAGTGTTGCAGCACCCATGGCCCAAGCCAGAACTTGGAAGCTTGATACTGGAGGACCGATGGGGTGATAGGCATGAGTGATTTCCAGTGAGGCGCTGCTCACCGTGACCGGCGGTGGCAATTTTGTTTGGGTTGGGGTATTTGTGTACGGCCCGGCATGGGGCCGGACGTCAGGGGACACTATGAAAATCTTCTTAAGTCATACTTCGAAAGACAAACCTATTGTTCGCCACGTTGGCCAGTACTTAGAGCGCAAGGGCTATACGGTTTGGCTGGATGAGTGGGAAATGACGCCAGGCGACTCGCTCGTAAAAAAGATATCTGAAGGGGTAGAAAGTTCAGATAAGCTTGTTGTGTTTCTGTCGCCTGAATCTATTAAATCGCCTTGGGTTGAAAGGGAGCTTAATGGCGGCCTTATCATGGAGGTGGCAGAGGAAAAAGGGCTGGGGAGTAAGTTTGTAATACCTGTTTTATTAGAAGCTTGTAAAGTACCTTTTTTTCTTCGAGATAAACTATATTCAAACTTTACAAATAAAGGCTTTGACGATGCGTGCGAAGAACTAATGTCAGGTCTGGAAAACAAATCTAAAGAGCGTCTCATGGAACCATATTCCAATGCTGTCGTGACGGCATATACGCTCGGTCAGCGCGGCGACGGATTGTTTGTAACTATTTTGGAGTTCACGAGCAATTTATCTCCCATAACCGGTGCATCAATTCAAGTTGAGACCGATGGGTATCGCGAAGTGTTTGAAAGGATCGGCGCATCTGGAGACCTTAAGGTTCCAGATATATGTAGTCTGGCCTTAATGAGCCCTAGTTGCAGTTCTGACGGGAAAATATTTAGGCGGTCGTTTACTGGGCCTGATTTGAAAAAAGGGATTAGCTACTTTCTTACACTTGCTGCAGATGCACCGGTGAATCTTATTTCGATTGCTTTTGCTGATGGGTACGGCAACGCAATCTAAATGTTTTTTTCTGGCATGCCCATAATTGAACCTCCCGCAGGGCAACTACTCCTTAGTCGGCTTCGGCGGGCGCTTGAGTTCTGCGGGCCATATGCACCGTTGTAGATCAGTCACGTGCAGCCATCCGTGACCGGTGGTGGCAATTTGGTTTGGGGTATTACGGGTGACCGGCATGGAGCCGGACAAGGAGAATCAAAGTGTCGAATAAATATTGGCAATCAGAGCTTTGGGGTGAGCACCCATCTGATTTGTACTTGATGCGAACCGGCCCGCAGGAAATGTTGATCACTGTCCGAATTCGGGAATTTGGTCCGCACCAACGCAGTATGCTGACGCAGCTTTTCCATCCCGGCGGCGCAAAGCATTCTGAGCATGTGTTTGACTTGTTTGATGAGTCGAACGAAGAAGCTGTGGAGCAGGGGCTTGCTCATGGCGCTTGGCTGGCTCAAGGAGCCAAACCTCGTAGTTGAACCATCAGGCTGGCTCGACGATCTCGTCGTCAGGCTCTGGCGGATCATCGGCGATCGACTTCATGCCAGCCGCCTCAATAAGCTGCGACACCTTTTCAGTCACAACAAAAGGTGTCGTGACACACTTGAGCATCTGGGCTTGGGCATCGAAGTCGGCGGCGATCAGGTTCATCAGCAGCAGTTGGTAAACCTCCTGCTGGTTGTTGATGCCGTGCGCTGCCATGACCCGCTTGAGGTCAGGCTTGAACACGCCGGCTACCTCAACCGTAAACTTCTCGACGCCCAATGCAGCGTCCTTTGCTGCAGCCTTCTCGCGCTTTTTCTTCTGCTTGATGGCTTCCTTCGTTGGCTCCTGTACTTCGGCCATGGCCTACCTCTTCAAGTCCGCTGGCCGGCAAGTCCAGCCAGGTCTGTCGTTTGCGTTGTTGGGTGCGAAAACGTCTCACGCTGCGACCTTCACCTGATGCCAGGCGCCGGCGGCGTAGAACAGTTTCGCGGCTTGGGCTTCGTCCATCGATATCTCGTCCGGAATGGCGATCCAGCCCGATGCGACCAGATGGTTCGGGTTCGCGCTGTTGCGCAGTTCCAGGTAGTAATGCTCGATCGCATCAGTCAGGCGCTCGACCTTGTAGATGCCCTCGGGAGAGATCTCCACCGACTTGATGTACTCGGCGCCGAGTTCGTCTCGGCACATGACGGCGATGTAGATCGTCCAGCGGTAGGAGAAATCAAAGATTGCGTTGGCGATCGCCAGACTGCGGATCTGCCGGCAGCTCTTCCAGTTCGCCATGATCTGGCTGCCGCTGGGGTCGATGTTCACCACCGCGACGTGGTTGGTGCGCAGCAGCGCCCGGCAGCTGCGTTCAGCCCGGGCGAAACCGTTGTTAGGTTTGCGTTTCGACTTCATAGCGAGTCCGCCATTTTGCGCAGCGCCTTGCGTTCGGCGGCCGATATCGGCTTCGGTCGCCGCTTGAGGACCGTTTCAGGGTCTATTCTCTTCGAGCGTGGCGGTGGCAGCGGATTGCGCGGCGGGCTTTTCAGTTGGTCAATCCGCCCGCCTGCAGCCAGGTATTGCGCGATTCGCTCAGCGATCGACTCGGCGTCAGGTCGGTGCTGCTCGACGAGGTTGAGGTGATTGCTGATCATGCTCAGGCTCCTAATCGATGGGCTTGCGCCCGCGCTCTGTCCGCTACTTCGTCAACCATCCGGCCAAGCTCCAAATTGAACTGGACCAGCTCTTGATGAAGCATCGCGATGTACTCGTCATCGCGCTTGATGGTCTCGATGTACAGGCGGCAGTCTTCATCTTGGCGCGGATCGAACGACAGGAAATCCCACCATTCCCGGCCCGTGACGAACATGCAGCCCTGAACCTGCGGCTTGTGTTCGTCGGGCATTCCTTCGAGCCAGGTGCGGACGTGGACGGCTTCATTGAATGGACACTTCGACTCAATGCCGCCGTCCTCGCCAATCAAGCCGTCCGGCGAGCAGCCCAGCCAGTCGTATTTTGGGTGAACCACAAAGCCCGACTTGATGACGGTGTTCCCGGTCAGAATTTCGTAAAAGTCGTGGCTCGACTGCTCGACCTCCGTACCCCACGCCATCGACTTGCTGCTGACCGAATGTTTCGATCTGTTCGCCAGACGTTCGAAAGCCAGTTCGCGCATGTAAGTGGTGCGCGCCGCGAGCGGCTTGCGCTTCCCGTGCTTGTCGCGATCACCCCAAGCAATTACATCCTTGAACCTGCTTGCCGTTAGGCGTCCGCTGCGGTCCTGATGCCACTGCTCGGTGCGTTGAAGGTCTACTGAGGCGTTCATTGCTCGCCGCCTTGCACATCGTCGTTCGCATTGCCGTTTGAGCTTTCGTTGAGGGTTGTGAACTCTGCCTCAATTGTCTGTGCAATCGACTTCAGCTCACCGTGACGTGTCACGCCAATTGCGCCACGCTGCTGCGGTTTCAGTGCCTTCCAGGCTTTTTCGTAGCCATCAATTCCTTGTTCTTGAGCGATCTTTTTGAGCTGCTCGAACAGGTCCGCAGTTGCGTCGGTGGCGTCGCCCTGAGGAACCGAAGCAGCGCCCACATCTGCTGGCTTTTCGTTGGTAGATCGTGGGGTAACATCCGTTTCCGGAAGCGCGTAGCCGTCGTCCAGCTCGTCACGGGTGTACACGCCCAGAATCACGTCGGGGCAATACAGACGTGCCCATTTTTTCAGGGCCAGGTATGCGATCTGCTGCTTCGGATCGTCCGCCCAGAGCGTGGAGTTTCGGGTTCGAGCCTGAGTCATCAAGGTGGTCAGTTCGCGTGGAGCGTCTTCGCCAACGAACGTAGCCCAGACGCGGACGCCGAGGCCTTTCTCGTCGTTTATGTTCCAGTTTGGGACGCGGTATTTCTTCGGCTGTCCGTGATCATCCATTTGCTTTTTGCTTTCGATTTCACGGAAGTTGCCAATGATCTTGTCCCAGTCGCCAAACCACTCGTAATGGATTCGATCAAGGGTCGGCGCTCGCGTAGTGATAACCGCATTGACCAGCTGCGCTTCATAGCTCAACTGACCACCGTTCACGATGAACGTCTTCTGCGCAACCTGGAATGGGTTCATGCCCCATTGCATAGACTGCATGATCACTGCCATGCAGTCGGCAGTGTTGCCGTGGAAATGCTTCGGCAGGGTGGTTTTGCCGCCTGCCATGATGCCTGCGAGTTCAGTTATCGACTGCATGCTGTCGCGATTGAGGATCAGGCCCGTCGGGCTTGTGTCCATTGGTACGGTAGCAATCTGGGTTTGAGCGTTCATTCCTAACTCCATAGCCGACGACTTTGGCCGGCCTCCGGGGTGATTTCAGGGTTTGTTAGAACGACAGGGCGCGCAGCCAGGCCGATGCCTCGTCATTGGTGACGCAGAAGGCCATGGCCACGACCTCGACCACTTCGCCGGCGCTCGGCATGTTCGAGTCAGCAACTTCGTCAGCCACTGGAACCGGATCCACTCCCGCTGCAGTTGAAGATGTGTCGGTAACGGCGGGTGTCGTGATGACGTCTGCAACCGCAGCGGGTGCTGCAGCCAGTGCGCGAAGGCGAGCCAACTCTTCTTGGTCACGCTGATACTGCGCATCGCGTTCGCGCTGCTGGCGCTGCTGCTCTTCTTGCTGCTCACGTTGCTGGCGTTGTTGCGCTTCCATGTCGCGGCGCTGCTGGTCGAGTTCATCCTGCTGCTTCTTCAAACGCAGGCGATCTTCCTCGGCGCGCTGCCTGCGCAACTCCTCTGCTTCAGCATCGGCGATGCGTTGCTTTTCACGCAGTTCGTCCAGCTCTTTCTGTTGGGCCAGTAGCTTGGCTGCCGCCTCTTCTCGGTCAACAGCAGCCCTTTGCAGTACTTCAAGCTGTTCAATAGCGTTGTCGCGAGCAATCGTGCCTTCTGCTTCGAACTCGGCATATTCCTCTGGCAGGATTACCGACTCTTTGACGTTCTGAAGCACACTTGCAACATCGGCAGCGCTACGGCTTGCGTATGCGGCAGCGACGGAGCTGAAACGATTGATTTTTGCCCGAATGGCGTCGACACGCTCAGCCTCGACACGCTCGCGTTCGGCCTTGGCATCAGCGACGCGCTTTTCTTCGGCCTTGATTGCCTCGTCTACAGGCGCTTCGATCGCCAGTACGCGATCCTTCAGCGCCTCCCCGAATTCCTTCACCTGGTTGACGCGAGCCTGGGCGTCTTTTACCGCCTGTTGATAGGGAATCAGCGCCGTCTTCGTGGTATTAGCCAAGGCGTAGCGGACATCGCGAATATCCACGCGAACTTCCTTCGCATTCGCCAAGCCTTCACTTGTAGAGCAGTCGACAACGAGGTTCGCGTAGGTCGTTTCCAAGCGGACGATTTGTTCTTCATGCGGCCGATATTCGGCGATATCGGTGACAGCTACTTTTGGCGTTACAGCGGTCATTTCGATGGACTCTTGCAAAGGGGCTTGTTGGGCTTTTGCGGACATGACGGTTCCTTGCCGCGCCGAGCGCAGCTTGTAGTGGTGTTATTTATTGAGTGATGCGATCGGCGAGGGCGCTGAGGAGCATCAGGAAGGTGTAAATCGAGAGGACTCGAAACGAGCCGCGCCGAATCAGGATGCGGCGTGCACGCTGAAGGCTGGTCATCGGAAGACCTGGTAGGTGGTGGAACGCGGCACCTGGCACACGCCGGACGAATATTGAGCCGCACTGTATGCAGCCATAACCACCAGCAGGCCAGCGGCAAGGCACCAGAACATGACTTTCATGGCCGAGCCCTCACGGCGATGCGTCCACCTTTCATGGTCACCGACAGGCGCTGCGGGAGGCTGTCGACCAGATCCTCACGCTTGCGGCCGATCACTTCGTTGAAGGGCAGGCCGAAGCCGAGAATCGCAATGCGACGCTCGATATCCTCGAGCTGTTCATCGACCAGCGTTTTTACCGGTGCGGTTGTCATGCTGCAGCTCCTTGCGAGACGGAGGCGTTGTAGGAGGCGTAAATCTGGTCGATGCGTGCGCGGTAGTGACGGTGCTCGTTGTCATCAATGGCACGAAGCATGAAGGCCAGGGTGATGCAGGATGTCGCTGCGGCGCTGGCGTTGGGCTTGCCGAGGTCGCGGATCATGTTGCTGATCTCGCCCTCGATCCAGGTCACCGCCGTTTGATGGTCACGCTGCTGGATGTTCATTTGAGCCCCCAGAATTCGCCGTAGGCGACCACCGCTGCCGCGACTCGCTTGGCCAGCGCCTTGCGGTCGACCAGGTCTTGAGCTGCCATCAGCGCCTGGCGCTGTGTGAGTTCTTGCGCTGCGGCTTCGTAGTCGTGGAAGTCTTCAACCTGCGGCGCTTTGGGGCGGCCCCATTCATCAAAGCGCCGATTCCACTCTCGGGCCTGCGCACTGTCTGCATAGCTGGTTGCCATGGTCGCCTCCGTGGTGGCGGGTATTGATCCAACAAAACTCGGATGCACTCAGCCGCTCCGCTGGTTGCCGTTGGGCGCAGAGGGAAGTGCATTCGGGATTGGTCGGGGGAGGAAGGCCCGGTCTCGCTGCTGGCGACAGACCGGGTTTGCAGCGTCAAGTTGTCTTCGTGCGCTGGGGTGGCCTACCGCATTCGGCCGATGCGCGGTGACATCGACGGCCTACTGTCCGCTGCCTGTTCATGGAGTCTCGAGCGAATACTGCAGGCTTTCTTCGCTACCCAAGTTGAAGCGTTCGTCTATTTCATGATGGTCATCCTCCAATGCGCGCCGTTGGCATCTTGGCGGGCGCTCGCCGGTCTCTGGTGTTGCTGCATGCAGGTGGGCGGTTATATGCCGCAGCTTCGTCCGCATCGGGGTGTGAACTGACCTGACCACATATTCCAGTTTCTTGGTTTATGGCGGGTCATTTCAGATCACACCCCGATGCGCTCTCATAGAGAGGATCGGGCAGTTAACGACAGGCTGTCGTGGAGCTGGTTGTTCAATACGGCTTTTCAACCTTGCCCTGGTCTTGCAGGCTTTTGATTTTGAAAAGGTCGTTCAGCATGTGGTCCATTTGATTGGCAAGCTGGTTGCGCAAGCCGTCTTTCAGGGCGCCGGTTACGTTCGCCACGCTTTGCTGCATTTGCTTGCTGAAGTCTTCGGCGCAGATCTTGGTCATGAGCCACTGAGCACGGGTGACAGAGTTGTAATCGCTAGATGCTGGCTCGCCATCCCCGGGGTTTACCTTGCCGTTCCAGTAGGCGGTTACCGTTTTCTCCAGTTCCTTGCGCAGCGTGGTGGATGGCCCCTCCTGATCGCCCCACTGATTCACCCGGCGATATTCACGCTCGAACGAGCCATTGATGGTTTCGTCGATCGCCATCTGGATCTGCGAGGTAACGCGCTCATCGAAGATTTTGTCGATGCGCTTTTTCACCTCTTTCGCCACCATCTCCGAGAGGTCTTCATCCTCTCGCAGCAACTGATCGGCGACGTTCGACACGATGGATTTCTTCAGTTCAGCTTCGTTGATGTTGAGCATTTTGTGACTCCCGTTGATTTCCAATGCCGCCTCATCGAAGCGGCATCAGTAAATCTGTGGTCTTTCTCCGCACCCGCTTACCAGGTCATTCACTCAGTTCGGTCAACACCTCGTCCGCCGTCGCAGTGGGCTGCGCGTGGGCAGGCTGATACGATCCGTGAAAACCTTGGAGCTTTCACATGGATGCAAAAAGCCTCGAACTGCTGCGACAACTGAAGACCTCGCTCACTGCGGAGCGGAGAGATCGAGAGTGGCCTGAGACGACCTGCAGGTTCTGCAAATCGCATTTCCGGTACCACCACAGCTGGAAGCCGGTGCCGATCATGTGCAAGGGCTGCCGTATTGAGCGGAAGACCCCTTACAAGCCCGGAGAAGGCGACACTCTCTATCTCGAAACTCAGGTCTTCCACGGCGGGGCGCCCGGAGGCGGCCGCCGAAAGTGACCTACTCGGCCGCGCCCGCTACTGGCGTCGGCTCGACCGATAATCTCGTTGTTCCTCCAGCCGCGGGCCTTTCGGCTTGTTCTCCCGCTGGATAACTATTCTTGGCGTTTTACGCTGCACGCCCGGGTCAGTTGCCAACCCTCTGAACCGTTAAGGCCGGTTCATCGCTGCCTTCGAATCTGGGCCGGTGGTGATCCGGCAAGGGGTGTCGCTAAAGAGCGGCGGGTCTGTTGAGGCCCTTCGCAGTGGCTGTGTGTCGCTGCGATGGGTGTAAATTAACCGGCGGTTTCTTTGTGGTCAATACCGGCGGTTAATTTATTTTTCGTAAGATATGGTTATCCTTTGGCTCTACTGTACGGATATACAGCTATAAGGTGCGATGTAGATGGCGATGGCAAAACAACAAAATCAACCTGGGAGAACTGCTATGTCAGGTCTGGAGCGGCTATCGCTCAGGGTGTCGTCAATGATTAATCATCCGGTCGCGCAGATTCAGCGATGGGTGACGATTCATCGCCTGGACACCGATGGAGAGCGAGAATGGAAAGAGGTGATAGGCTTGTTGTCCGAAACCGATGGTATCGACATGGCCTGGAATGTGGACGGGTCTGTGACGCTACGCTGGGAGCCAATGGCGGAAGAGGATCGACTGATGGAAACTATTGAGCAACTCGAGGTGGAAGCACCCTTTTGAGTATTCACAAGAAAGCCCGCTGTTACGGCGGGCGTCATAGTAGGGAAAGGAGTTAGTCAGCGATTAGAGGATACCTGCCGCTCATAGAGTCCCTGTAGACGATCTCACTGAACAGACGTGGCCCGTCGCGCATAATGATCAAGGCTTGCTTGGCCTCTTCCTTCGTCTCGTATGGGCCTGCGCCCACTGCCAAGCCGATCATAGGAACAACCGGTAAGTCTGCAGCCGTCATCGCTTCAATGGTGCGATCTCGCTCTGCCTCGTCGCGGCAGGCGGTCGACGCGACCCAGCCTTGTTTCAGGCGGGGCTGCTTTATCGGCTCAACATCCGCACCGCAATGCTTGCACTTGATGGCGGCATTTTTGATTGTCTCGGCACAGTAAGGGCAGGCGCGCTCACCTGATAGGGCCTTACCTGGGGCGATCTTTTCTTCTGTCTTCACCGTATTAGCTGAAGAGGCCCAAACCAAGGCGATGACCCAGCCTAGAAATGTCCATCCCAAGAACAGGTTCACCAGAAAGATCGAGGTACCGTTGACGTGTTTCCGGTTGGAGGCAACAAAGGTAGGCAGGAAATAGACGACGAAGCCGACTATGAGAAATAAAAAGCCAGCCATTGGGCTTCCGCTATCCATATCAAAATCCTTATCCGTTGACGTGGCCCGCACTTTACCATTCGTGGCTCCGCGCCACCATCTGCCCCGCTGCCAGCCACCGGTGCTGAATCGCTGGTGCCTTATAGCCTCTGCTGTTCACACACCGATGAGGCGACACACAATGGGTGATCATCGGAGAGGCCAGGTGTTGGCCGCTTGGCGCAAGCTGCTCGAAAGCCCGGAGATTCGAATGGATGTCGAGGAGCAATATAAGGAGCTGCTGAAGATGGCTGACGACTTCAAGGTGAAGGGAATCATAGACAGGAATAACTGACAGGAGCTGGTAGGGGATGCGGGCGCCTTCTATGCACATGCGACCGAGGGTATAAGAGAGGGGATGTAGCGGAAGGCTGGAAACAAGCAGCCCAGCTCTTGGCCGGGCTCAAATGCAGGAAGAAAAGTATCACTTGGCCGCTGGTTGAGTCGCCGGATCTTTGGCTTTGCCGTGTTCCTGCCCAGCCTGGAAAACCGAAACAGTTGTAGATACGGCGGATAAAACGTTGGCTTGATTGGCAAAGTATGCACCCACTACAATCGCTCCGACCGCCAATACTTGCGCAACTACGCTCGCCCAGAAATGGGTTTTCAGTGTCGCTGCTTCCTTCGCAGAAGCATCTGCGCTAATCGCTGCTTGGGCCGACTGCTCTGCCAACATTCTGAATTTCTGATTCCATTCATCAGACAGCGTTATAGACGACGCCAAGCGCTCATTGAAGCGCTGATCCCGTTCTGCCTGCACAGCGAGAAAAGCTTCGATTTTCGAAGATACGGATTCGGCCCGAGCGTCCATTTTTGTTTCGATGGTTTCGAGCTTCGCATTGAATTCTTCGCGGGTGATATCAGTCATCTCTTGAGTATTGCTCTCTTTTTTTACGCTGTCATCACGAAAATCAACATCGGCAGGAACCCTTGCCTTGTGGTATTGGGTTTTTTCGTCGACAAGGTACAAGCCGCCTCCACCATTCTGCCTCTTAGACATCTTCGCCGTCCTCGTGGTCGGCGTCTGGCGTATCTTTGAGATCGAGCTCAAGATTTGCGGGGTTTTCTCGCACCCAATCATTCACGACCTTTGATACGTGCTGCCTTAAAAAACCGCAATTCGCACAGTAGTACATTAATACTGACGCATAGAAGGTCTTTTCAACGTTTCTTGCTGGGATTCCAAACCGATAGGTGGGCCCTTCATCAGGGCACATGATCAGCCATTCATCAGCTTTGCACACCATGCACGGATCGTGATCGGGGGCTTTATCTGCCAGGAACCGTATGAAGTCATCTGGGTCGATAGCATGCATTGCCCGGCGCTGCTCTAACTTTTTTGTGCTCTCTGACATTTGTCCCTTTTGCTCCTTTATGCGGGTCAGCTACGTTGCAGCTCTAGGATTCGGTATTCATACAAGATTTGCATTCCACACTAACAGCACCCGCGCCTGGATGTAGGCGTCTTCGTAGCGTATTGTCCGCGCCGGATGTAGAGCATTATCCGAAATCATGCTGAGCTGATCTTCACCTATCCACTGGAGTCGCTTGATGTACAGGTGGCCGTCCCACGAAAACATGTAGATCCCATCCCCCACGAATTCACGGATGCTAATGTCGACGAGCAGGGGATCGCGATGCTTGATCGTCGGCGCCATTGACTGGCCCCAGCCGGTCACCATTTTCAGATGAAAGTGCTCTTTGAACTCGACACCCATCTCGCGAAGATGTTGAGGACTTACGCGCACATCCTGCAGCATCTCGGGATAGTCATGCGGGATCTGACCGCCGCCCATCGCGGCGCGAACGTCGTAGTGGGCGATCCACACCTCATCCCCCACAACGCCTGGCCGGTAGTAGTCAATCTCGATGGGCCCCCCGGCATCATCTGCTTCAGCGGCTGCCATCAATCTTTGTCTGGCAGTGTCAGTAAGCCCTTTTCCCTGCTTATCAAGCATCGCTCGGACCATATCAGCGGCTGAAAGCGTCGAAGCAGATGGCGCTTCGGTGACACTTGTCAGTCCGCTGATCTCGCGCGCAAGTCGCTTACTGAAGCGCTCGACTGGAACGCCGAGTAGGCGCGATAGAACCGCCGCGAACTTGGCGTTCAGAGGGTTCGTTCCGTTCAGGTACATCGCTACCGCAGCGGCCGATATATCAGCCTCCGCCGCAAGACTCGCCTGGGTCAATCCGAGTGCGTTCTTTTTCGATACGAAAAGCGCCTTGGCGGCGTCGCACTCAGCTTTCAATTCTGGGGACAGCTCTTTCTTTCTGCTCATCCGTGAAATTTAACCGCTGGTTAATTTTATTGCGGCAACCGCCGGTGTTGCTTGAATGCTAACCGGCGGTTAATATTGGGCCTGACAGAGTTTGCTGAGGCAACGACATGAAAAAGACGCCACTGCCAGAACTGGTTGAGCGAATTGGTCAGTCCGCTGTCGCCAAGGGCCTTGGCGTCAGCGCTCCAGCCATTTCAAAAGCCTTGAAGGCGGCCAGGGAAATCCTGGTTATTGAACATGAGGACGGAAAGCTGACAGCGGAGGAGGTTCGTCCATTTCCGTGCCAGCTGCCGGTTCAGAGAACCGCCGCCTGACATCGAAGTCCGCCGTTCCTTGAGCAAATGATCGCGCCGCTGGTGGCGCAGAGCCACGTAACAATTTTCGAGGTGTGACATGCAGGAGTTGATGAGAGCGATCTATGACGTGGTAGACGACCATGGCACCAAAAAGATCGCCGAGGGGGCGGACTTCAAATCCCGGACGTTGCTTTCGCAGAAGGCAAACCCGGACTACGACACCCACCGCATGAACGTGGAAGAGCTGCACCGGATCATGAAGTTCACCCAGGACTTTCGCCCGCTCAAGGCTTGGGCAGAGGCGTTCGGTTTCGACCTGGTCCCGAAGGAGCGGCCGGAAGGGATCAACCTCAACGCCGCTCTGCTCCGACTGCATGCCGATCTTGCGGACGTTACCCGGCTTGCATTCGACGCACAGGCTGATGGTCGAGTCTGCTCGGTCGAGAAAACGAGCCTGCTCAAGGAGGCTGAGGAAGTGATCGTCAGCTTGGAAGTGTTCAAGCAGTCCGTGAAGGCAGCCTGAATTTCAGACACAAAAAAGCCGACGTACGAGGTCGGCTTTTTCAACAGCGGTAAAACAAGTGGAGCTGATTATGCACGCACACCCACAACAGGACAATACCGGACATGTCGCGACACGTTTTGCGGATTCTGAAAACGTGTCGCGTGCCGTTATGTCCTCTCGCGAAATCGCCAACGTCACCGGTAAAAGGCACGACAACGTAAAGCGCGACATCTTGGCAATGCTCAAAGACCTGAAAGTAGATGCACTCAATTTTGAGGACATCTACCTCGACGGACGCAACCGCGAGCAAGTCCAGTACATACTCGATCGTGAGCACACCGATTGCCTGCTCACCGGTTACAGCGCCCCGATGCGGATGAAAGTGATTCGCCGGTGGCGTGAGCTTGAACACCAGCAGGGCGCCCGCGAGCAGGTTCTGCTCAATGGCACCAAGGTCGTTGGCGAGATCGCCATCATGGAGTGCTTTACGCGCCTGCTGAAGCCGGCTCCATCCTGCCAGATGGCCATGCTCGCGAAGATCGCCCAGAACAACGGTCTTGACCCGAAGTTTCTCCCAGGCTACGCCGTCGACGCCGCGCCAGATGCTACCGGCGGATCCTCTATGCCCACCAAGTCAGCCACGGCCTTGCTGAAAGACAACGGCATTCGCGTGTCTCCCGCTGCGTTCAACCGCGCACTGGAAACCAAGGGCTTTCTGAAGCAGCTCCAGCGCAAGAACTCCAAACAGGAAATGGTTCCGTTCTGGTCGGTGACCGAGAAGGGCATGACCTACGGCAAGAACCTGACCAACCCCCAATCCCCACGCGAGACACAGCCTCACTGGTACGTGGGCCGCTTCCTCGAACTGGCCAAATTGGTCGGGAAGGCCTGATATGCAATTCACCGTCACGATCAATCAGGTGAAGGCGTTGGAGTGGGGGCTGAATTCTCAGCAGGCCCTGCTGTTCGCCTTCGTCTACGGCTGCCCGAGCTGGACCAAGCCAATCAAGACTGACGACGGGATCTTCTTCGCGCTGAGCAAGGCCAAGATCATCGAGGAGCTGCCGCTGCTCACTGACAAGCCAGACACTGCTTACCGCATGCTGAAGGCCCTGGAAGAGGCCGGTCTGATTGAGCTTTCCAGCACTTCGAACATCACCCTGTTTCGTCTGACCGAGAAGGCGATCGAGTGGAATCAGAAACTGGATGGGTCGGAAAAATATCCGACCCCACCAAAGAACGAAGGTCGGAAAAAAATCCGATCTACCTCGGAAAAAAATCCGAGCAAGGTCGGAGAAAAATCCGAACAAGGGTCGGAAAAATCTCCGACAAATCAGGATACCAATCATCAGGGTACCAATCAGGATACCAGTCAGGACTTGCAAGGCAGCCCGGACAAGCCGGCCCGCAATCTGGTTCTGGTGGTTGATCGCACCGATGCGCCACGGGTTGAGATTCCCGCTGACATGCCGGGCCCAAAAGACCAGTCCTGCAAAACCTTCAAGGTCTGGGCGAACTACGCCATGGCCTACCGCAAGCGCTACAGCACCTGGCCCGTGTGGAACGCCAAGGTCGGTGGCCAGCTCGGCCAACTGGTCGACCGTCTTGGCGCCGATGTCGCCCACCATGTCGCCGCGCACTACCTGAAAACCAGCGATGCCGGCGTCCTGCGCAAGTGCCACAGCCTCAACGAGCTGCTGGCCAACGCCGAGAGCTACCACACTCAGTGGGTGACGGGTCAGCGCATCAACGGAACAACCGCGCGCCAAATGGAACGCACCGAGGCGAACGTATCCGCTGCCGAGCAAGCCGCGCAAATGGTCTTGGCCAAGCGCCAATCGGGAGAGCGCAATGAATACCTTTGAAATGAACGACAGTCAGGTTGCCGGGCTCGCTGCTGCAATCTGCGCCACCGCCGAGGCCATGGGTCAGGAAATGAATCCAGGCACCGCGGCGATCATGGCTGAAGATCTTTGCGCTTACCCGGTGCCGGTGGTGAAAGCCGCATTGAAGGCTTGCCGCTTTGAGGTGAAGGGCAAGTTGGCAATGGCTGACATTCTCCAGCGCGTGCAGATCGCCGACGGGCGTCCGGGCAAGGACGAAGCATGGGCGATCGCCATGACCACCAACGACGAGTTCGAAACCGTGGTGCTGACCGACGAGATCCAGCTCGCGCTCGCAGCGGCAAAACCTGTCCTCGATGCTGGCGACAAGGTCGGAGCGCGCATGGCGTTCAACAGCGCCTACGAGCGCCTGGTGGGGCAAGCCCGGGAGGGCAGCAAGGAAGTGAACTGGCATGTGTCGGTCGGCTTCGACGCCAACCGCCGCACACAGGCGATCGCCAAAGCCGTGCAGATGCAGCGAATCCCTCAGGAGCGCGCTCAGCAGTACCTGGCCGACTTGAGTGTCGCGCCGGTCACTGAAGACGGTCGGGCCGTCGTCGCGCTGCTCACCGGCGAAGTAGCACGGCCATCACCAAAGCTGCGCGAAAAGCTCGCCGCGGTGAAGGATTCGATGCTCGCCATGCGCCAGGCATCGGCCGAGGAAAAAACAGAACTGCGAATTCTGGCAGCCAATGAGCTGGCGGATCGCCGGGCGCTGCTCATTCAGCAGGCCGAACAATTGGAAGCAAGGAGTGCGGTTCAATGACCATCGACAAACAAAAACTCCAGAAGCTGCTGTGGGCCGAAGCCGCGTCCTACCGTGCCGACTGCGCAGACTGGAAGCGCAACACTGAGGCTCTGCAGGAATTCCTCGGGGAGAAGACTGTGGAGGAGGTGGCGCTGGAGCTGCTGGTCGAGAACGAGCGACTTGCTGCATTCGAAGAGGCATATACAACGGCCTGCAACGTCCGCAATCGACTCATCAAAGAGAACGAGGCGCTGCGCCAGAATGCTGAGCGGTACGAGTGGCTGCGAGACAAGCAGACATTCATCTGGTTGATTCAGGACTGGTTTCCGAGTGATGCAGAGTTCACTGATGTGGACGCCGAGATCGACGCCGCCATGTGCAGCGGGCGACCAGATTCCTGCGGGAGCGAGCAAGGGTCAATTTCGGCTGAAACGCCCGTTCCAGAGCGCTCTGCCTGTAGGAGCGAGAATCCATGATTCCCGAATACACAATCCGCGACCGAAGCGATATCAACCGCCTCGCCGGCGCCTTGCACGCCATCGACCTGAGCAAGCCCAAGGTGGTGGTGATCCGCGACGAGAAACGCCCAGACATCTGCAACCGCAAGATGTGGGCATTGCTCAAGGACGTATCCGAGCAAGTCATCTGGCACGGCAAGAAACTGAGCAGTGAAGACTGGAAGTGCCTTTTCAGTGCCTCGCTGGAGAAGCAGCGCGCAGAGCCAGGCCTCGACGGTGGCTTCGTCGTGATGGCCGTATCGACCCGCAAGCAGTCGCAGAAGTGGTTCAGTGATCTGTTCGAGCTAATGCATGCCTTCGGCGCCGAGCATGACGTGCGCTGGACTGAGCAGGACAAATGGGGAGGGCGGTATTGATGCGAACTGCCCTTAAGGATGTGAAGCAGAAAACCTGCAAGGCCTGCGGCGAGAAGTTCGCGCCGATGTTTAACACCACTCAGGTGGTGTGCAGCCCGAAATGCGCGCTGACTCATGCGCCGGCGAACACCGAGAAAGCCCGCAAGGCCATCGCCCAGCGCGACCGCCGCGAGATCCAGGTGCGCAAGGAAAAGCTGAAGAGCAGGGCGGATCACCTGCGAGAAGCGCAGGCCGCCGTAAACGAGTACGTCCGCCTGCGTGACGCGCACCTGCCATGCATCAGCTGCGATTCGATGCCGAACGACAACGACCTGATGACGGGCAGTCGCTGGGACGCTGGCCACTACCGATCCGTCGGCGCTTGTCCGGAGCTGCGATTCGAG
Source organism: Pseudomonas sp. Sample_11 (assembly GCF_004307505.1). Classification (NCBI taxonomy): domain Bacteria; kingdom Pseudomonadati; phylum Pseudomonadota; class Gammaproteobacteria; order Pseudomonadales; family Pseudomonadaceae; genus Pseudomonas; species Pseudomonas sp. Sample_11. Next base: position 8,447 of record NZ_RCOD01000056.1, on the reverse strand, counting down.
CCGCTAAACATCCACCGCCAGTGCGTGAAGTGCAATCGCAACCTGTCCGGCAACGCGGTCGAGTACCGCATCCGGTTGGTACAGCGCATCGGCGCCGAAAAAGTGATTTGGTTGGAAGGGCCTCATGAGCCCCGCAAGTACACCGTCGAAGAAATCAAAACCATCAAGGCCGAATACCGAGCCAAGGCAAGAGAGCTGAAAAAAGGGGAAGCCGCATGAAGCTGATCAACGCAAGACAGGTGTGGACTGAAGCGCAGCACGAATCGAACGCGTCGATCAGCGCTGCAGCGATTGATAGGGCAGCAACTGCGCCAGTGAAGAGCGTTTCACGGATGCGCCGGCATGAAGCCGTGTTCGCCGCGATCGGTGACGACAAGGAAGAGCGGATCCAGGTCGTGCGCCAGAAGATCAGCATCAGTGAGACACGCCGTACGCCGGTTGGTCGGTCGACTGCTCGCGCCGCGCACCTCGCCACGATCGGCAAGGTGCTGCGCGCGATCGACACACTGCCGTTCCAGGTGCAGCAGTTCGGTCACTACTTGTATCACCCCTGCATGACGATGGTTCATGTGCTCAACGCCGAGAAACTGATCTGGAACGATGTAGATTTTTCCGCCCTGACGGATGCCAAGGCTGCCAAAGCTCACTGCATGATCACCATCGCCCTGCAGTCTTACAAGATTGAGGTCCATGGTGGAGAGCAATGGGGGCCGACGCGGGTAGCCGAAGGAATGCTCAAGCTCTACGGCGTGCGCATCGAGCCGAAGGTTTGGGATCGTGACTGGAGGGATGTGTGGAATTTCCTGCGTGAAGCCATCTCTGAAGTGGATATCCAAGCGCTTCAGCCAGTCTGGCAGGTGATTCAGTCTGAAAATTCAGAAGAAGCGGCATAAAATTGTTGCTATGTTGGGGTTTCTAGTGTACTTTTCCCATAGTGCACAAGTAACGCGAAGCGCACACGAAACCAATGAGTCCGGCCAAGTGCCGGGTTTTATCCTGCTTGAAATATCTCCGGCCCGCCCATATATCAGATTGATATCAATCTGAAGGAGCAGTCATGCCCAAGTTCAAGGTAGGAGATGTTGTAACGCTCAGCAGTGGTGGTCAAAAAATGAGCGTTTCGAGTGTTGCGCCAATAGATTTTGGCATCACCCCGCTCGGCAGAAATCCAAATGGCAAGGTCCGCCATGATCTTGTGATGTGCCGCTGGAAAGATAAAAAAGGTGTCGATCAGAAGCATCGGTACCAAGAGGACGAATTGATTCTTGTGCCAAAGATAGAGAGCGAGACACCTTCGGCATAAGGAGTTCTGATCTCTTTCATATCAGAAAGAACAAATAAGTCTTCACCAGTAAGCCTCGGCATTTGCCGGGGCTTTTTCGTTTTCGGCTCCCCACACCCATCGCCCCGAGCTGGGAGTGCAGCGGACGCCGGATTTATTCATCTCCCCCAGGGGGAGGCAACCCGGATGCCAAACATGCCTGACAAGCCAGACACATGGGCCAAGCTCTGGCTGGCGTTGAGCAATCCGCTAATGGCGGGCGTCATCATGGCCATCACCGTTTGCTTGCTTCGCGTCATCTACGACGGAAAAGAAACCAGCGTGCGCCGGATCATTTTCGAGGCGCTGATTTGCGGATCGCTGAGTCTGGTCGCGTCCAGCGTTATTGAGTGGATGGCCTGGCCTTCAAGCCTATCGATCGCCGCAGGTGGCACGATTGGCTTCCTCGGCGTGACAGCCATTCGCGAGCTGGTGACCCGCTTCCTCGGTCGCAAGGCGGATGCCCCATGAAGGCCTTCGCCGCTGCAATCATCATTGCCTTGGTCGGCCTGCTCCTCATTGGGATCCAGCAGTCGCGCGTCGTCGCCCTTCGCGGGGAGGTGGCATTCGAAGCCAGCGAGAAGAAGAAGGCGGTCGACGCCAACCTCCAAAGCCAGGCCACGATCACCACACTGCGCGCCGAAGCCCAGCGCAACGCCGACTACCAGAAAGACCTGAACAAGCGGTTACAGGCCAGCCAAGCCAAAGCCAGAAAGGCGGAGAAGAACTTTGAAGAACTCAAACGCAACAGCAAGCCTGTTCGTGATTGGGCTGCTCAGCCTCTGCCTGACGGCCTGCGCGGGAAAGCCACCGGTGGTAACAAAGACAGCGGCAGTAAGAGTCGAGCCCCCTGAGCTGGTGCCGTGTGAGCGGGTAGCTGACGAAGACCTCGCCGACAACGGCCAGCTGTGGGAGCTGAAGAATCAAGCCATCAACCTGCTCGACACCTGTGCAGATCAGGTGGACGCGCAGATCAAGCGCAGTCAGAGCAAGTAGGTCGCGACACGTTTCGCGAGACTGCAAATTGTGTCGCGACCTTCAATGTTGTGAAGCTTCATGCAGTGATGCCTGCTCGCTGTTCAGGTGACGCCTATAGTTCGGACTCACCGCCGCCAAAGGTAAGCGTCATGACAAAGCATGAAGACACGTTGTTGAAAGTTCACAGGGTTAGGTCGGCAGATGGCCAAGAGTTCGATATTGAGGAAATTCAGGAATATCTGATTTCTGGGAGTGACAGGCTCCCCGGGTACAAAAGGTTTCAGCAAGCCAATGGTCGAGCTGTAAATCGTCTGGACAACGGCGATTTTGAACTCGTCGCGATCGGAGTCGTTGCTTCTCCCATTTAGTTTTTCTCAACGAACAGTGCCCTGCGAAAGCGGGGCTTTTTGTTTATAGGTATGACATGACAACCAAGCAACCCGACTGGGAGGCGATCGAACGAGCCTACCGGGCTGGATTGCTTTCCCTGCGCGCCATTGCCTCAGAGCATGGAGTAGCGCACAACACGATCATGAAGCGCGCCGAGAAGGAAGGCTGGCAGCGTGACCTGACGAGCAAAGTCAGATCCGCCGTGAAGGACAAGGTGACCAGATCGGTGACCACGGATGGTGACCAGAAGAAACTGGTCACTGATGCCGAGATTATCGAGGAGGCATCCGATCAGGCTGCGGCTGTAGTGCTTGCCCACCGTTCCGGACTGGCCCAGTGGCGAGGCATTGCGAGCAAGCTCAGCACGTTCCTGTCAGGCGTGACAGTCACTGAAGAAAACCACGGCGACTTCGCGCGGTCACTCAACGCTGGCGTCGACGCTCAGCTCAAGGTGATCAAGGGCGAGCGCCAAGCATTCAACCTCGACACGGAAGAGGGCGACAAGACAGTCGACACCCTGGCCGCGATGATGGACGAACTATCGAAGGACGCCTGACATGAAGCCCGAGCACATGAAGCTGCTCCGGGATAAGCGTTGGCGGTTGAACAATCTCTACTTCATCACCGACAAGCAGGGCAAGAAAGTCCGCTTCCGGATGACGGACGAGCAGATTGAATACTTCGATGGGATGCACACCCGCAACATCATCCTGAAGGCTCGGCAGCTCGGCTTCACCACCGAGTGCTGCATCATCCAGCTCGACGCTGCTCTGTTCGAGTCGGCGAAGTGCGCACTGATCGCTCACACCCTGAACGATGCCAAGCGCCTGTTCCGGGAGAAGGTGAAGTACGCCTACGACAACCTGCCGAAAGAGATCCGCGCGGCGAATCCGGCGAGCAACGACGCCGCCGGCGAGTTGGTGTTCAGCAAAGGCGGTTCGCTCTACGTCAGCACCTCGTTCCGTGGCGGCACGCTGCGTTACCTGCACGTCTCCGAGTTCGGGAAGATCTGCGCCAAGTTTCCGCACAAGGCGCGCGAGATTGTCACGGGCGCTTTTGAGGCGGTGGCCACTGACTGCTTTGTCACGATCGAATCTACGGCCGAGGGCCGGGCCGGCTACTTCTTCGACTACTCGCAGAGCGCAGAGAGGCAACTCCTCTCCGGTACACCGCTCGGCAAGCTGGACTGGAAGTTCTTTTTCTTCAGCTGGTGGAAGAACAAGTCCTACTGGCTCGATCCGTTCGAAGCGATCATCCCGCAGCGGCTGACCGACTACTTCAACGAGTTGTTCGCCAAGCACGGCATCGACACGAACCCGGGCCAGCGCGCCTGGTACGCGGCCAAGGAGAAGACCCTCGGCGACGACATGAAGCGGGAATACCCGTCGATCCCGGCCGAAGCCTTCCAGCAATCGATCGAGGGCGCCTACTACGCCCAGCAGTTCACCAAGCTGTATGCCGCTCAGCGCATCGGCACGCTGCCAGACAACAGCCACCTTCCGGTGATGACCTTCTGGGACATCGGCGTCGGCGACTCCACGGCCATCTGGTTCGTCCGTCAGGTCGGCACTGAGTACCACGTCATCGACTTCTACCAGAACAGCGGGGAAGGCCTGCGGCACTACATGAAGGTGCTCAAGGACAAGGGTTACACCTATTCCGAGCACTGGGGGCCGCATGACATCGACAACCGCGAGTTCGGCAGCGATGCCAAAACCCGTCGGGAAATGGCGCGCGAAGGCTACGAGATCGACGGCCAGCAATACCGCATGACATTCCAGGTCGTGCCGAAGATCGGCGTCGACGACGGCATTGATCAGGCACGGGAAATCCTCGGGCTCTGCGCCTTTGACGAGGCGAAGTGCGAAGAGGGCATCACCGCGCTCGAGAACTACCGCAAAGAGTGGGACGACAAGAAGGGCTGCTGGAAAGACAAGCCTCTTCATGACTGGGCGTCTCACCCGTCCGATGCATTCCGGTACTTCGCTGTCGCCAAGAGCGCAAGGAAGCCGGTCAAATCAATCAAAATGGGATTCGCACGCTAATGGCAGACGTCACCTATACCCGCCCGGAATACGACGCGGCACAGTCCCGTTGGCGGCTGGTGCGCGACGTGTGCAAGGGTTCCGAGACAGTGAAGGCTCGCGGCGATGTGTATTTGCCGAAGCCAAACCATCACGACACCAGCCGGGAAAACGTCGAGCGGTACAAGTCCTACAAGCAGCGAGCAGTGTTTTACAACGCTACGGGGCGTACGAAACACAGCTTGGTCGGCGCGGTGTTCCGCACTTGGCCAACCCTCACTGTCCCCGTCGCACTCGATTACGTGTCCACGGATATCGACGGGCAGGGCGTAAGCGTTTACCAACAGTCTCAATCGGTCATTGGGCACCTGCTCGAAGTTGGCCGACACGGTTTGCTGGTGGATTACGCCGCGGTGCAGGCGGGCACGGTGAGCAAAGCGGACGAGCAGGCCGGGCGCGCTCGGGCGAGTGTTGCGAGCTACCCGGCTGAGTCGATCAGGAACTGGAAGACTCGTAAGGTCGGCGGTCAGCATCTGCTGAGCCTGGTTGTGCTGCAAGAATCCGTAGATGTCGACACCGATGACGGCTTCGGCAGCGAAAAGGTGACCCAATACCGAGTGCTGCGCCTGGACGAGACCGGCGTTTACACCCAGGAGGTGTGGGAAGAGGGTTCAAGCCAAACGGCTATGATTACCCCCCCTTTCACTCCGCTGAACGGCGCGGGCCAGCCTTGGCGATTGATCCCCTTTCATTTTCTCGGCAGCGAGAACAACGACACAAGCATCGACGAGGCGCCGCTGTACGACATGGCGGTGCTGAACATCGGTCACTACTGCAACAGCGCGGACTATGAGGATTCGGTATGGTTTTCCGGCCAGCCGCAGTTCTGGATCTCGGGGCTGGACGAAGCATGGCGCGACCATCTTGAAGCCAACGGTATTTACGTCGGCTCCAGGGCACCGCTGACGCTTCCCGCCAATGGATCGTGCGGATTTGCTCAACCCGAGCCGAACACCCTCGTGAAGGAAGCGATGGATGCCAAGAAGCAAGACATGGTGTCGCTCGGCGCCCGATTGATTGAGCGCGGCAGCGCGGTTAAGACAGCAACCCAGGCCGACAACGACAGCGCCGCCGAACACAGCGTCCTGTCGCTGGTGGTCAGCAACGTCAGCGAAGCCTACAGCCAGTGCCTTGAGTGGATGGCTGAGTTCGTGAACGCCTCCGGCGAAGTGGTCTACAAGCTCAATCAGGACTTCAGTCAGATCACTCTGGACGCGACGATCCTGGCGGCACTGTTCAACGCAGTGCAGGGCGGAAAACTGCCGGAAGGCGACTTCTGGCAGTACCTGCGCGATCGAGGCGTGATCAACCCGGAGAAAACGGATGATGAAATCCGGGACGAGCTCGAAGCCCAAAGCACGGGCCCTGACCTGGATGACGACGAGGCAAACGTAAATGGCGGCAAACCAAGCAATCCTTGATGCCACGATCCGGCACGCCGTCTTCCTCGAGCAGTTGAAGTCGGGGGAGGTCGCGAAGTTCGCGCCCTTCCTCAAGGAGATCGACCGTTCGATCCGCGAGCGGCTGACCCGGTCCGATCTGACGGATTACACCGTTGTGCGTTTGGAGCGACTGCTCAGCGAAGTCGATAGTCTGCTGATGGGCATCTTCGACCGGTACAGCGAGAAGCTGAACCTCGACCTGGTGGATATCGCCAACTACGAGGCTGAGTTTGAAGCGACCAGCCTGACCCGAGCGGCGCCGGTAGGCGTGTCGTTCGACGCGGCGGTGCCTGGTGCTGCTGCCATCAGGGCGGCAATCCTCACCGATCCGCTCAGTGTGCGCGGTGCCGACGGCGGGAAGCTGCTCAAGTCGTTCATTGATGGCTTCACCGCCACCGAGCGGCAACGTCTCACGGGCGCGATCCGGCAGGGCTTCTTCGAAGGCCAAACCAACTTCCAGATCATCAAGAACATCCGCGGTACCAAAGCGCTCAAGTACAACGATGGCATCCTGGCCACGACGAATCGCAACGCCGGCGCTATCGTGCGGACGGCGGTGCAGCACGTCGCCACCCAGGCGCGAATGGAAACGCTGAAGGCGAACTCTGATGTCGTGCCGTCGGTGGAGTGGGTCAGCACGCTGGATTCGAAGACGACCAGTCAGTGCCGGACGCTCGATAAGCGTCGGTTCAAGCTAACTGAGGGGCCGAGGCCACCGATCCACATCAACTGCCGTTCGACGGTGGTGGCTGTGACTCGGTTCAGTGCCCTGTTCGCCGAGGGCGCCACGCGTGCGTCCATCGGCGACGACGGCGCTCAGCAGGTGAGGGCAGACCTCAGCTACTACGACTGGCTCAAGCAGCAACCCGCGGCGTTTCAGGACAAGGCTATCGGCCCGGTTCGGGCGAAGCTGTTCCGAGACGGTGGGCTGAGCGTTGAGCGGTTTGCTGAGCTGCAGCTTGACCGTAACTTTACTCCCCTGACCCTTATGCAAATGCGCGCACTAGAGCCGTTAGCGTTTGAACGGGCAGGGGTCCGCTAATGCCTAGTCGACCAATTCAATGGAGTTGACAGCGCGACTGAAGAAATCGTAGCGCTGCTTTACTCGGCGGAAGCGACCGGAGACCACAAGCGCGTCGATGACTTCTGTCGTCGCTTGCATGGTGTTTCGGTAAGGGGAGCTATCCACTAAGAACTCGCGACGAATGATGGGATCCAGAGTCATCGCTTGCTCGGGAGGAAAGCTGTCGAGCGTTTGGGCGCGCTGATTTATCGCGAGATGAGTGATGTCGTTGTTTTTCAGATAGGCAACGAGATCATCGATGCTTAGGAACGTATTAGGGCCGCCATAAGGCAGTTGGACCATTGTTTTGTCCTTGCTGAGAAGTGGGTGTGTCGATGTCTTTGAAGCGGATTGCTCATGCGGCATCAATTCTCGATATATCGATATAGGCATGACTGCATATTCAGCTTCACCAGCTTCGTTATGGATGAACGTTACCGACTTCATATTTAGCACTCCTCGCTCTGTTTTTCTACAATGTAACCTACGTTGTAGATAAATCAAGAACTTTCTTTCGCAGGCAGGGCCTGCATCTACGTCTCTGGGAGACAACCAATGCTGAAATTCCTACTGGATACCCTGGAAGGGGTAGATGAAACCGTGCGCGCTCTTTACACCGAGAAGGACGGCAAGTTCGTACTCGGCATTGAAGGTCTGCCGCAGCAAGAAGATGTATCCGGCCTGAAGGCCAAGGTTGATGAACTGCTCGGCGAGAAAAAGCTGGCCGAGAAGAAGGCGCGTGAAGCTGAAGAAGCCGCTCGCCTGGAGCGCGAAGAAGCCGCTCGCAAGTCCGGCAACGTCGAAGAGCTCGAGCGTTCCTGGTCTGAAAAATACAACCGCCGTGACGCTGAGCTGAACGGCATGCTGGAGCAGGAGCGCCAAACGCTGAGCGGGCAGATCCGGGATCTGACTGTCGGTCGTACCGCTACTGATATCGCGTCTGCCCTGGCTGTTCAAGGCAGCGCAAAAGCCCTGTTGCCGCATATCGAACGCCGTCTGAGCGTCGAGCAGCGCGACGGGAAGCCTGTTGTCGTCGTCCTCGACGCACAGGGCAAGCTCTCGGCGGCAACGCTGGATGAACTGAAAGCAGAAATCGCGAATGACGCGGCGTTCGCACCGTTGATCGCGGGTAGTAAAGCATCGGGCGGCGGGGCCGGCGGTGCAGGTGG
>NZ_RCOD01000075.1:0-36267 GCF_004307505.1 Pseudomonas sp. Sample_11 | reverse complement strand
ACCTTCTCCCCCACCAAAAAACTCCTCGGCGCGCCATCATTCAAACTCAATATCGCCACCGTTCCACTCCCGCCCGCGATCACTCCACTCACCTTGATATCCACCGGCGCAGCCTCATTGGAGAACCACTGCAACGCCGGGCTGTCACTTTTCGCCGCAAGCACTTGCGGGGCGGCTGCGGGTGTGTGGGATTCCGCCGTGGTCAGCAGCAGCGACGACCATGTCGCGACGCCCACCAGGGCGGCGAGCAGTGCCAGGGCCTGGACGGTTTGCGCCGGGGTGATCCGTGCGGTGAATTTCATGGGTTGTCGCTCCTTGTTGTCCCTGTTGCCAGACTACGCGGCAATTCTCTCCGTTTTATTTCACATGCCTTACATGTTCGCCGGGCACGATGGGGTGGGACGCCAAGGAGCGCGTGGGTGATGAGCAGGCAGCAGGGTTTTACGTTGATCGAGTTGATGGTGGTGCTGGTGATTATTGGCATTGCCAGTGCGGCGATCAGTTTGAGTATCAGGCCCGATCCGTTGCAGTTGTTGCGCAAGGATGCCGAGCGGGTTGCGCAGTTGTTGCAGGTGGCGCAGGCCGAGGCTCGCGCCGATGGGCGGCCGATTGTGTGGGTGGCGGATGCCAAGGGGTTTCGGTTTGGGCGGCGTGGTGAGGGTGGCGTGGGGTTTGAGTCGTTCATGGAGGATGCGCAGTTGCGTCCGCGTGTGTGGCAGAGCCCGAAGGTGGAGGTGCGGGTGGAGCCCCGGCAGACGGTGGTGTTGAATGCGGAGTGGATCAATCCGCCGTTGCGGCTGATTTTGTCTGATGGGGCCAATCGGCTGAGTGTGCTGCGCGATGGCAGTGGGCGGATCAGTATTCAATGAAGACTCAGCAAGGGTTCACTCTGATTGAGGTGATGGTCGCGATTCTGCTGATGGCGGTGGTGAGTCTGATTGCCTGGCGCGGGTTGGACAGTGTCACGCGGGCGGACAGTCATTTGCAGGCCAGTAGTGAGCAGAGCGATGGGTTGTTGCGGGTGTTGAATCAGTTGCAGCGGGATGTGGACATGCGCGCGGGGGTGGAGTTGAGCGAGCCGCGCAAGGTCGGGGCTGAGGATGAGGCGCCGACCGCGCCGCCGGCGGTGACGGTGCGCAGTAGTGATAGCAAGGGGTTTCGGCTGGACATCATTCGTAGCGCGGCGGATCAGCCGGGGGCTTTGCAGCGTGTTCGGTGGTGGGTCAAGGGGGATACGTTGTATCGGGCGGTGGCTGAGGCGCGCAGTCGCTATCCGTTGCCGGCGCCTGGGAATGGGGTTGCAGTGTTGAGTGAGGTGAGTGATGTGCAGGTGCGGGTTTGGGAGGTGGACAAGGGGTGGCGGCAGTTGAGCGGGAATCGGCGGGAGGATCCGTTGGGGTTGGAGATTAGTTTGAGTCGGCAGACGGCGCAGGGGGTTGAGCGGTATCGGCAGGTGATTGGGTTGTTGCAATAGCCGGGGTCACCGCAGTTTTTGTAGGAGTGAGCCTGCTCGCGATTGCGGTGGGTCAGTCAGCATTGTTGTTACTGGCAGACCGCATTCGCGAGCAGGCTCGCTCCCACAATTGGGTTGGGGGCGGTCAGTTGCAGGTTGGTTGGCTGTTAGGCCGTCATCGCTGGCAAGCCAGCTCCCGCAGGGATCGAGTGCGACCGGAAGATATTGGTCAGTTGGGCAACCGCTTTCGCGAGCAGGCTCGCTCCCACAGAAAGCGAAAGCAAGATCAGAAGATCGCGGCCTTCGGCAGCTCCTACATTTGGGTTGGGTGTAGGCAGTTGGGGATTGGGTGGCTGTGAGGCCGTCATCGCTGGCAAGCCAGCTCCCACAGAAAGCAGGATCAAGATCAGAAGATCGCAGCCTTCGGCAGCTCCTACATTTGGATTGCGCTGGGCTTTGGTTAGCTGAGAACGACCACGCCGCCCGGCAGTTCGGTGCATTTGACGCCGTAGGCATCGCGGATCAGCAATGCGACGCCGGCGAGTTGGTCGAGGTTGAAGCGGGCCTGGACGCGGCGTTGGCCGAGTTCGCGATTGAGCAGCAGGAGCATGCCGGGGCGGTAGCGGTTGATTTCGTCGATCATCTGGCTGAGGGTGGCGCCGTTGAACACCAGCACTTGTTGGCGCCAGTTCATCACGGCGGCGGTGTCGACGGTTTGTACGTTGCCGATTTGCCGTGCGTCGTAGGTGACTTGCTGGCCCGCTTCGAGGCGCAGGTTGCGGCCTTCGATGGCGACGTCGACCGTGCCGTCGAGGCAGGTCACGCAGACTTGCTGGTCGGTGTTGCGCAGGTTGAAGCGCGCCTGGCTGGCGCGCAACCACCCTGCCCCGGCCTGCATCGCCAGTGGCAGGCGTGCGGTTTGCACTTCGACTTCGCCGCTGACCAGTTCAAAGCCCTGCACGCCGTTTTCGACGCTGCGCTGGTTGATGCGGGTCTGGGTGTTGAGTTCGAGGCTGACGCCTTGCGCCGGTTCAACCCGGCGCTGCTGGCCGACTTCGGTGATGTAGTCGGCGCCCAGTCCTTCGAAGCCACCGGGAATCGTGCCGCGCACCAGCAGGAATGCGGCGGATGCGGCAATCGCGCCGCCGAGAAATGCCCGTCGACCGAAGCCGCGTCGGCCCTGCACGGCTTCGGCGGCCGGTTGCAGGTGATGCCACAGCCGCTTGGCTTCTTCGAACGCCTGGGCATGTTCGCCGCTTTGCGCGCACCATTCGCGCAGGGCGCGGGCGTCGGCGACGGTGGCGCGGCCCGAGGTCAGCAGAATCAGCCAGTCGCGGGCTTCGCTCTGCAGCAACTCGTCGGCCGATGGCTCGGCAGGTTTCAGTCGAAAGATGTTCAAACGCGCAAATTCTCAACGGATTAATCGGGTCACTATTCGCTAGACGGTTTTCCGGCCCCGCGACCGAACCGCTGAAACACTTTTCTTTCCAGTTTCGCTGCGCAGAAGCCCAACGCGGCTTTGATTTCCTTTTCGACCATGCGCGTGGAAATGCCGAAACGCTGGGAGATTTCCAGGTGTGGTGCCTCTTCCAACCGCGCGGCGATGAAGATCCGCCGACGCCGTGCGGGCAGTTCGTACAAGGCGCTGAGCAGGGCCTGCATCTCCTTTTGCCCGCCGACCACCCGCGCCGGGTCGAGGGCCTCGTCGCCCAGTTGCAGCAGCTCTTCGACCTCAGTACCGGTGAGCAGGCGCGCATCGGCCTGACGGCGGTCGGCGGCGATGTTCAGGGCCATGCGATACAGGTAGGCGTTGGGCTTGAGCAGGTTCGGCGGGGTTTCCATGCGATCGACCCGCAGCCAGGTTTCGTGCAGCACGTCGTTGGCCAGGTCCTCGGAGCCGAGGCGGCGGCGCAGGCGCACGCGAAAATCCTCGTAGGAGCTGAGGAACAGCTGGCCCATCGTGCTTTGTCCGGCGTCTTTCATCCCCCGGAAACTCCTTCCCATCTCGTGCATTCCATGCGTTTCCCTGACGACTCCGGTAACAACAGCAACGTGACCGGCTGGCGCAAGGCGCTGGGCGTCGGCCGATCGATTGTGAGGTTGCGAAAACTTTCCACCAGCGCGTTATCGCGCCGTACATCGCCGGTCGAAGTGACCAACCGGTTGTGCTGCACCACGCCGTCGCGCCCGACCCACACCTGCAACACCGCGCGATAACTGCCCGGTCGGGTCAGCGGCGAACGACACAGCTTGCGCTCGATCGCCGCTTGCACCGCCGTCGCGTAACTGCGGTTGACCGCGACAGCGGCCGGCGTGGGTTTGTCCGTCGGCACTGGCAGGTCTTCCACCTGCGCCGCTTGCAAGGTGAACGCGTCGGCGCGGGCGTAACGCGCCATCAACCCGGTGCCGCCGAGCAGATGGCGCAAGGCATCGGCGGCGGTGTATTCGCCATCCACGGCGAGGGAGCGACGGCCCCGGCTCAACTGGCTGTCGACCAACACCGCGACGCCCGTGGCGCGGCTGTATTGATCCAACGCCCGAGCGAGTTCCTGCGCCGGGATGTGCAAGGTCATGCGCATGTCCGCCGCTGCCGGATCAGCATTGGCCGCGCAGGTCAGCAGACCGAGCAGCCACCCCAGGCCCGCGCGGCGCACAAGCGTCGCCGAGCGCTGAAGACTGATCCGCGAACTGCCTCGCTGCACGACTGGCGCACCCCTGAAAATCGCTATCCTGCGGGGCATTTATGACTCTGGTATGACGGGCGGTGCAAAAAAACCATCACGGGTTTTGCGCCGCGCTTGCACTAGACTCAAACCCAGAGCGGCCCATTCGGGCGGGCCAGGAGGCGGACATGAAAACACGGTGGATGTGGGTCTTGCTGATGACGGTGGGTGCAGCGCAGGCGGAGGAGCCGCTGGGCTGTGTCGAGGTCACGGTCGGCGGTTACAAGGCGCCGAATTACGATTGCCTGAGCCAGCAGATGGGCAACAATCCCGACGGCGCGGCGGCGGCGCAGAAGAACATGGAAGGGTTGAATGTGCCGGTGCACAAGCGACCGCCGAATCAGGTAGGGCTGGCGACACCGGCGGCGACCAGTACGCGGATGGGCAACACGTTTGGCACATCGGTGAAACCGCAGCGGCCGCCGCAGTGAAGGACTGATCGTTCCCACGCTCCTGCGTGGGAATGCAGCCCGGGACGCTCTGCGTCCCATTGGAACGCGGAGCGTCCCTTGAGGCATTCCCACGCGGAGCGTGGGAACGATCGGCGTGTACCTCTTCTTTCTCTCGTTTTGTTTTTACGACGCAACTCAATCACTCGGGGTCTGGCGGAAGCTGACGGCCAAACGATTCCAGCTGTTGATGGTGCTGACTGCAACCGTCAGGTCCACCAGTTCGCCTTCATCAAATTGCTCGCGCGCCTGCTGGTAGACGTCATCCGGCACATGGCTTTCGGCCAACAGCGTCACCGCCTCGGCCCAGGCCAGCGCCGCCCGTTCGCGGGGGTTGAAGAAGTTGCTGTCGCGCCACACCGCGATCGCGTAAAGACGCCGATCGCTCTCCCCGGCCCGCCGCGCGTCCACCGAGTGCATGTCGGTGCAGAATGCGCAGCCGTTGAGTTGCGAAGCGCGGATCCGGATCAATTGCAGCAGCGGCGCTTCGATGCTCAGGTTGGCGGTCAGCGCCTCCATGGCAAGCATCGCTTTCATCGCCTTGGGCGACGCGTTGTAGTAATCCAGACGCAGGGACATGGCGCGGCTCTCGGCAGGCGGAATGATGAGCTCACGGTACGGGCTGTGCAGGCTGTGTTACAGCCCCAATTCCACGGAAAACCGCTACACCACAGAATTCCCGTCAAACACCAATCCCGTGTAGGAGCTGCCGAAGGCTGCGATCTTTTGATCTGGCTTTTTGATCGTTCCCACGCGCAGCAAAGGAATGCAGCCATGGACGCTCCGCGTCCACTGTGACGCAGAGCGTCACGGGAGGCGTTACCACGCGGAGCGTGGGAACGATCAGGTAACTGACCCGCCGCTTTCGCGAGCAAGCTCGCTCCCACAGGGACTTGCGCCAATTTGCGGTTTTTACTCCACGCAACTACTGCCAAAAGCCCAACAACGCTAATCTGACCGATACCTCACTCAACACCCGGGAGCCTCGTCGGTATGGAACTTCATGTCGTGATCAACGGCCGCAAGGATCTCGCCGGTCAGTTGTATCAGCAGTTGCGCGCGGCGATTGAATCCGGGCGACTGGCGGCGGGTACGCAGTTGCCGCCGAGCCGCTTGCTGGCCGAGCAATTGGGCATCTCGCGCAAGACCATTTCCGACACCTATGCGCAGCTGACCTACGAAAATTTCCTCACCGGGGTGATTGGCAAAGGCACCTATGTCAACGCCCGCCCGGCGCAGGTGCAGCGCAAGCAGAGCCACACCGAGCTGGCCAGTGCCGAGGTGATCGAGAGCTGGCGCAATCTGCCGGTATTCCTGCGCCACCCGACGCTGGAAGGTTCACTGCGCTACGACTTCATCGGCGGCGCCACCAGCAAAGGCCAGTTCCCGCACGACGACTGGCGCCGCTGCGTCGCCCATGCGATGCGGCAGATGGCGCAGTCGAAAGGCTTCTACAGCGTTGCCGAGGGTTTGCCGGCGCTGCGCAATGCGATCGCCCGGCACATCGCCTTTTCTCGCGGCATCAACTGTCAGGACGAGGACATCGTGGTGTGCAACGGCGCGCAGCAGGCGCTGGATCTGATTGCCCGGGTACTGACCCGCCCGGGCGATCTGGTGGCGATGGAAGATCCAGGGTATCCACCCGCGCGTTTGCTGTTCGGCACCCACGGCGCCGAAGTGGTCGGGGTGCCGGTGGATGCCGAGGGTATTCAGGTCGAGCACATTCCCGATGGCACGCGGCTCATTTACGTCACCCCGTCGCACCAGTTCCCGCTGGGTATGGCGATGAGTCAGGCGCGCCGCGAGGCCCTGCTCGCCCGTGCCCACGAGCTCGGCGCGATCATCATCGAGGATGATTACGACAGCGAATTCCGCTACGAGGGCCGGCCCACCGATTCGCTGTACAACCTCGATCAGCGCGGTATCGTCGCCTATGTCGGCACCTTCTCGAAAACCTTGCTGCCGGAGTTGCGCCTGGGCTACGCGATCCTGCCGCCGTCGATCATCGAGGCAGTGATTCGCGCCAAACAGCTGACCGATCTGCACGCCTCGACCCTGCCGCAATGGGCGCTGGCCAAGTTCATCGCCGAGGGTTGCCTGCTCAAGCACATCCGCCGCTGCCACACGATCTACGCGCAACGTCGCGAGCGGATTCTCGAGCGCATGGCCACCGACCTCGCGCCATGGCTGCAAGCCGTGCCGGCCAGTGCCGGGTTTCACATGGCGGTGTTCTGCAAGGTGCCGATCGATTTGCCGTTGGTCATCGAGTTGGCAAAAAAGGTCGAGGTCGGCCTGTATGCGATCAGTGGTTTCTACTACCAGCAGCCGGCGAAAGAAGGCCTGTATTTCGGCTTCGGCGCCATCGAAACCCTGGACATCGACATCGCCCTTGATCGCCTGCGCGACATCCTCGAACAGCTGTCATGAGCCGTTGGTATAAGGCTTTTACCGCCGATTGGTTATTGGTGATTCACGGCGGCAGGCCTATTCTGCACAGGCGTTATCCCTCAGTGAGCAGGATTCGTCCGGCCTGATTCAGGAGTGTGAGCAATGTCCAACGAAGTGATCAACACGGTTGAGGTCAAGGCGGTCGCGGGCCGCTCGGAAGAGCTTGGCAAGCAATTGCAGAAGATCGTCGATACCCTGCGCGAAACCCCGGGCTGCGATTCCTACCTGGTCGACCGCTGCCCCGAGGACAGCCACCGCTGGACGGTCAGCGCGCGCTGGCAGTCGGAAGCGGCGATGCAGGCGCATTTCAACCGGCCCGAGGCACAGGGGTTTATCGACCTGATCGACAGCCGCCTGGCCAATAGCGTGGATTTCAACAGCTTTCCTATCGTCTAAAAGCAAGATCAAAAGATCGTCCGATCGCGGCCCGAGCCTTCGGCAGCTCCTACTCTGGAATGCGTTCCCCTGTAGGAGCTGCCGAAGGCTGCGATCTTTGCTTTTGAACCAGAATTGGTCACCTGATCTTTGCGAATATTGGCCGTTTGAACCGGCCCCATTGCGGCCTACTGTGAGCGCACCCCAACCATCACAGGTAACCCGCCATGAAAGCCCTGCACCTCGTCGCCGCAGCCCTCGCCTTCACCCTCTCCGCCTCGGCAATGGCTCACGATCCGTCCGAGAAAATCACCGTCCTGCAGGACCAACTGCTGAAAAACGTCCCCGGCAAGAAAGCCATGATGATCGAAGTCGACTACCAGCCCGGGCAGTCTTCGATCGCGCACAAACACGAGGGTACGGCGATGGCTTACGTGCTCGACGGTGAAGTGATTTCCCAAGTCAAAGGCGAACAGGCCATCACTTACAAGAAGGGCCAGTTCTGGTACGAGCCGGCCGGTTCCGAGCATCTGGTGTCGAAAAACGCCAGTTCGACCAAGCCGGCCAAGTTGCTGGTGTTCATGGTGCTGGCCCCGGATGAGCAGGTGCTGATCCCGCTGGAAAACTGATGGCTGCGTGACCAGCCATAAACGAAAGGCGCGAATCGAGCATTTGCGCCTTTTTTATTGCCTTGGGGCATTACCTGCAAACGCTTAAAGCCAATAAACCTAACCCCGCACAGGTTATTCAGGCAACGGTCAGGCCGGCAGGTTTAACCTGAATATCCGCCGAACCATCGGCCCGTGCACACTCATCGACAGACCTTGTTTCACGGGAGAAACACCATGAAACCTGCGCTTCCCGCCCTACTGGCGATCTCCGTTTTGATGCTCTCTTCCTGCTCTGTTCCCACTGCCCCGCAAGCGGTGTCATCCCTCGACACGCTGCTGCCGCACCCGACCGGTCGCAGCAGTGCTACTCAGGTCAACAGCGGTCCCGGCGTCTCGCTGGGGGTGATTTACAGCCCCGGCACCCAGGCCAATCGCCAATACTTGCGCGAGTATCAGGCCAAGGCCGGCACCGGTTTTGGTCAGAGCCTGCTGGTGCAGCCGATCCACGACGCCTACGTCGCCAGCTCCAGCCCGGATCGCGCGGTGCAGTGGGTCAACGCTTCGCTGCAACGCCAGTTCGGCTCGGTGACGGTGTACCCGGACATGCAAAGCCTGCGCGCGGCCAAGCCGGATGTGGTGGCGATCGTCGATACCCATAGCCAACTGATCACCTCGCGCAGCTCGGATATCCGCGCGGATGTCAGTGCCGATTTTTACGATGCGCAATTGAACTACATCGGCACGGCGAAGGGCTCGCAGGCGCGGGAACTGACGCCGGTGTGGGCGGACTTCAAGCGCTCGGAAGAGATCGTCGCGGATATCAATCAGCAGGAGGAATTGCAGTTGGCGGCGTTGCGCGAGTTTGATCGCTCGCTGAGTAATCTGGTTGTGCGGCCGGGGGAGAAAGTGTCGATGCTTGAGGGTAAACCAGCTCAAAAGTTGTATTGAATGTAAGTGTCTCTTCGCGAGCAGGCTCGCTCCCACATTTGGAATGCGAATCCCTGTGGGAGCGAGCCTGCTCGCGAAGGCGCCAGACCAGACACCACAAAAATCCTCAGGCATAAAAAAGCCCCGCCTCTTTCGAGAGCGGGGCTTCTTCATTCAGCCACTACTTACGCCAGTTCAAGCTCGGCATTCGCAGTGATCGCAGGCACGATCGCTTGCCCGCTCAACGCCAGATCCAGCAGTTCACGGTTGGCCACCGCGTACATAGCGTAGTCCGTACCGCTCGCAGCACGGATTTCCACCAGCATGGCGCGCCAGCGTTCGATCATGCTTTCGTGCTGGGCCATCCACAGCGCCAGGCGTGCTTCCACGTCCTGGGAACCGTCGCCCTGTTGCAGGACGGAGATGGTGATCGCCCGTTGCTGCCAGTCGACGTCATCACGGAACGCTTCACGGGCCAGAGCCTGCCAGTTGTTTTCCACCGGCAGAGCGCTGATCTGTTGCAGGTACCAGGTGATGTCCAGCGCAGAGCCGACGGCGAAGTAAGCCTTGGCCACTTCGGCCGGGTCCTGCCCGGTGACGTCTGCGGCTTCGATGATCGGCAGCAGCGTGTACAGATGCGAAGTGCCCGCAACCATACGCGCCAGCAATTCCGGCACACCGGCTTCGACGTACGCCTGATAGCGCGACTGCCAGTTCTCGCGGATTTCGCCGCTGAGCAGCTCGTCGAGTTTCAGGCCCAGCTCTTTCAGGTGCGGACCGAAGTGCGCGACGTCACGGGCAGCGTTCTGCTCGTTGCGGCGGGCACGCAGGAACCAGCGCGTGGCACGACGGCCCAGACGCATCAGCTCGTCCATCAGTTCCAGCTGCACGTCAGCGGAAACCTGATAGTCCAGCGCTTCGATCTGACGGAACCAGTGCGGGAGGTGGAAGATGTCGCGCACGATCACGTAAGCGCCAGCCACGTTCGCCGGGCTCATGCCGGTCGACTCTTTGAGTCGCTGCACGAAGGTGATGCCCATGTGGTTGACCAGATCGTTGGCGATCTGGGTGCTGACGATCTCGCGCTTCAGACGGTGACGACGCATGGCTTCGGAGAACTTGCTGACCAGGGTCGGCGGGAACGCCGTTTCCATGTCGCGGGTCAGGTAATCGTCGTCCGGCACCAGCGAGCCCAGCAACTGCTCTTTCAGGTCGATCTTGCTGTAAGAAATCAGCACCGACAGCTCAGGACGGGTCAGGCCGTGGCCCTCAGCGACGCGCTCGGTCAGTTGCTCTTCAGTCGGCAGGAACTCGATGGCACGGTCCAGCTTGCCACGGCCTTCCAGATCGCTCATCAGACGCTTGTACTCAGCGATGCGCGCGTAGGCACGGCGCGCAGCCAGGGACAGGGCCTGAGTCTGCTTGTAGTTGTTGCCCAGCACCAGATTGCCGACTTCGTCGGTCATGCTCGCCAGCAACTGGTTGCGTTGCTTGTCGGTCATGTCACCGGCCTGAACCACTTCGTTCAGCAGGATCTTGATGTTCACTTCGTGGTCGGAGCAGTCCACGCCACCGGCGTTGTCGATGAAGTCGGTGTTGGAACCGCCACCATTGAGACCAAATTCCACACGACCCAGTTGGGTCATGCCGAGGTTACCGCCCTCGCCCACGACTTTGCAGCGCAGCTCGTTACCGTTGACGCGCAGTGCATCGTTGGCCTTGTCCCCGACATCGGCGTGGCTTTCGGTGCTCGCCTTGACGTAGGTGCCGATACCGCCGTTCCACAACAGATCCACCGGCGCCTTGAGCAAGGCGTTGAGCAGTTCGGTCGGGGTCAGCTTGTCAGCCTGGATGTCGAAGCGTTCTTTCATCTGCGGCGAGATCGCGATGCTCTTCGCGCTGCGCGAGAAGATACCGCCACCTTCGGACATGATGCTGGTGTCGTAGTCGGTCCAGGCCGAACGCGGCAGGTCGAACAGACGCTGACGCTCGACGAAACTGGTCGCCGGGTTCGGGTTCGGGTCGATGAAGATGTGCATATGGTTGAACGCAGCGACCAGTTGCAGCTTGTCGGACATCAACAGGCCGTTACCGAACACGTCGCCGGCCATGTCGCCGACGCCAACCACGGTGATGCTGTCTTCCTGAACATTGATGCCGCGCTCGCGGAAGTGGCGTTGCACGCCGACCCACGCGCCCTTGGCGGTGATGCCCATTTTCTTGTGGTCGTAACCGGCCGAACCACCGGAGGCAAACGCGTCACCCAGCCAGAAGCCGTAGTCGATGGCGATGCCGTTGGCGATGTCGGAGAAGGTTGCAGTGCCCTTGTCCGCCGCGACCACCAGGTACGGGTCATCGTCGTCATGACGCACGACGTTGACCGGCGGCACCAGGGCGCCGTCCTTCAGGTTGTCGGTGATGTCCAACAGACCGGAAATGAAGATGCGGTAGCAGGCAATGCCCTCGGCCGCGATCTCGTCACGGCTGCCGCCCAGTGGCAGGCGACGCGGCAGGAAGCCGCCCTTCGCGCCCACTGGCACGATGACCGAGTTCTTCACTTGCTGGGCTTTTACCAGGCCGAGCACTTCGGTACGGAAGTCTTCTTCACGGTCGGACCAGCGCAGGCCACCACGAGCAACGTTGCCGAAACGCAGGTGCACGCCTTCGACGCGTGGCGAGTAGACGAAGATTTCGAACTTCGGCACTGGCTTCGGCAGCTCAGGGATCGCATGCGGGTTGAACTTGAAGCTGAAGTACGACTTGTTCTGGCCGTTGGCGTCAGTCTGATAGAAGTTGGTGCGCAGGGTGGCTTTGATCAGGTCGAGGTAACGACGCAGGATGCGGTCTTCGTTGAGCACCTGAACATCGTCCAGCGCGGTCAGAATCGCTTGTTCCAGACGCAGTTGCTTGTCTTCCAGATCGTCGCTGCCGAGCTTGCGCGCCAGGTAGAAGCGGGTCTTGAACAACCGGGTCAGTTCGCGAGCGATGTCGGTGTGGTTGTTCAGGGTGCTGGCGATGTAACCCAGGTCGAAGCCCAGACGAATCTGCTTCAGGTAACGGGCGTAAGCACGCAGCAGTGCCACGTCGCGCCATGGCAGACCGGCGGTCAGCACCAGACGGTTGAACGCATCGTTTTCGGCATCGCCGCGCACGATGTGCACGAACGCGTCCTGCAGGGTGTCGTTGAGTTGCTGGATGTCGAGGTCCAGACCTTCAGCGGCGGTGAAGGCGAAATCGTGAATCCAGAATTCGCGGCCGTTGGTGTGGCGCAGGCGATACGGGAATTCACCCAGTACGCGCAGGCCGAGGTTTTCCAGAATCGGCAGGACGTCGGACAGCGCCAGCGGCGTGTCGGCGTGATACAGCTTGCAATGCAGCTCGCGCTGGCCGGAGACCTGACCGAGCGGCTGATAGAAGCTCATCACCAGCGGATTTTTTTCGTTGAGGCTCAGCAGGTGCTGCATGTCGACCACGGCCGAATGCGCAGCGAAACGCTCGCGGTAGCCGGCCGGGAAGCCTTTCGGGAAGTCGGCCAGCACGTTGGTGCCGTGGGCTTCGCCGAAGCTCTCGACGGTCAGTGCGGCGTAGTCGTCCTGCCAGCTGCGGCAGGCCTGGACCACTTCTTTTTCCAGCAGTACCGGGTCGATGTCGAGGCGGTTCTTCGGATCGACGCGCAGAATCAGCTGCACGCGAGCCAGCACGGATTCCGAGAAGAAGGTCCAGAACTCGCAGTCGGAAGCCTTCAGGCGCTCCATCAGCACTTGCTGGATCTTCTGGCGGACTTCGGTGGAATAGATGTCGCGCGGCACGTAGGCCAGGCAGTAGCAGAATCGACCGTACGGGTCTTTGCGCAGGAACACGCGGATCTTGTTGCGTTCCTGGATCTGCACGATCGACATCACGGTGGTGAACAGTTCGTCGACCGGGGTCTGGAAAAGGTCGTCACGCGGCAGCACTTCGAGGACCTGCGCCAGTTCCTTGCCCAGGTGGGCCTTGGACTGGAAGCCGGAGCGGCGCTCGATTTCTTCGACCTTGCGGCGGATGAACGGGATGACCCGCACGCTCTCGCCGTACACCGAGGAAGTGTACAGGCCCATGAAACGGTGTTCCTTGATGACTTTGCCGTCGGCGTCGATTTCACGGATCGACACGTAGTCCGGGTAAGCCGGACGGTGTACGCGGCTCGGGTGCGCAGCCTTGGCGAACGACAGCAGGGTCGGTTCGCGCAGGTAGGACACGGCGTAGTCTTCGATGCGCAGGTCTTCGTAGGTCAGGCCGGTGCGCAGCAGTTTGGTGAGGCCGAGGAAGGAGCTCTGGTCGTACTCGATGTGGCCGCCATCGGCCTGATCGGTGACCACGAACTCTTCGTAGCCGAGGAAGGTGAAGTGGTTGCCCACCAGCCATTCCAGGAAGCTCTTGATTTCGTTCTTTTCGTCGGCATCGACCGGATAGGCGCTGTTGTCGAGCTGGGTGAGGATGTCCTGCACCTTGGCTTTCATCGGCTCGAAGTCAGCAACGGCGACGCGCACTTCACCGAGCACCTGCTCAAGCTCTTTGCTCAGCACGTTCAGCTCGGCCGCGTTGGCGCAACGGTCGATTTCCAGGTACATCAGCGATTCGTGCAGCACGCCTTCGCCGGTGCTGCCTTTTGGCAGGACTTCCAGCAATTCGCCCTTGCTGCCACGACGTACGCTGAGCACGGTGGTCTGCAGGGTGTGAATGCTGTAGCCGCGACGGTTCAGCTCGGTACGCACCGAGTCGACCAGAAATGGCAGGTCGTGGTGCAGCACTTCGACCGCGGTGTGGGTCGACTGCCAGCCGTGGCGTTCGTAATCGGGGTTGTAGACACGCACTTGCGGTTGCGCGTGATCGAAGCGCTCAAGCAGGCGCCACGCAGAGAGAGTACAGCCAGCGAGGTCGGAGAGGCGACGTTGAGTCAGCTCGTCCAGGGAAATGATGCCGAAGAATTGTTCAGCGAACAGCGCCACTTGTGGCAGTGCCTGTTCACTGATGTGCTGCGCCAGTGCCGCTTGCAGTTGGTGCTGGAAGTCGGCTTTGCTGGCTGCGGTGAAGAACGCCATCTGTGGTACTCCGCTTAAGCTTGTTATTGATGGAAAGCGTCGCGTGCAACACCCCTTTCGGGGCTGGTGTCGCCCTGTTCCTGATTCTCGGGCAGAGGAAACAGGGAGACAGGTGGGTGAAGCTGGACGGGACACTCAGGTCACATTCACCTTCCATGAATGAGCATCTGCAAAAGCGACTGCCAGCACTGCCGACAATGCCTTTACGGGTGCTCATCCGTTGCGCAGCTTAATGGGTGCGACAATGTGTCTGCTTGCGGTGCTGCGACATATTCGGTCATTGGCACGTAAATGCAGGGTTTGGCCTGCATCAACACTAGCAGGCGTGCGCCGAAATGCAGGTTCGAAACCCCGGTTTCACGGGACTTTCGTGCCAGGTCGGTCGCCGAGGACGTTACATATCCGGAAACGAAAACGCCCAAGGCCCTGTTATCGACCCTGAGCGTGGCATCCGGTTCAGCGCCAGCGGTTGACGCGGATCAGTCCGGCAGTTCCTCAAAGGCTCTGAATTTGCTCACCGTGGCGCAGTCGTAGCACATCGTCTGCAGGATCTGCTTGTCCATGCTGGCGTCAATGTTGCTCGAATCGCATTCGCGGCAGAACAGCCGCAGATGGCTGAGCAAGTCGCTGTCGAACGCCACGGCGGAAAAGAACTGCGGGACCAGTTCGTCACGCCAGTACATGCCCGGCGATTTGGAAAATCCGGCGCCGCTGTCCTTGAGCACCACGTCGTAGAGCAAGCGCTGCAAGGCCGTTTGCGGCACTCGCGCATCGCGATGGGCGTTCTTGCGCCAGTTGCGCGCGAGCGCGTCCTGCGCCGTGCTCAGCATGTTGCGCGGAATGGTGTTGGAGGCGTGGCTGCGCCCTTTGGAATTGCCGGTGGCATAAAAGTGCGTGGCGTTTCGTACCGCCAAGCGGGCGAAGTAATACAACTGACTCACCGAGAAGTCCTGCAGCAACTGCCCGACCACCTCCTCGGCACGGGCCTCGGCCGTGAAGGCAAAATCCACTTCAGCGGCCAGCACACGGATGTATTGAATGGACGCTTCGCGGGCGAGACTGAAGACCAGCGAATAGATTTCGCTCTTCCAGGCGGCTTTGACGCTGCCCGACAACTCCTGATACAGCACCTGATACAAATTCTCGCGGGCACAGCGCGTTACGCCATCGAGCGTGACGCTGGGCAGCCAGCGCACCGCGCTGTACTCGCGGATATTGCAGCCCTCGCTGCGATCGAAGGCGTTGATGTCGGAATCGGTGGAAACTGCCAGCACCCCGGCTTCGTGCAGGCTTTTGAGCAACTCTTCACGGGCCTCGAACGTCAGCGCGAGCAGCTCTTCTCTGGATGGTGCATTCAACGGCGCAATCCATTCAACGGTTGCGCCGTAACCATCATCCAGCAAAGCGAGCAACGTCAGCTTCTGCACAAACCCCAGATTGGCGTAAGGCACTGCGGGGCATCGCGCGCCATATCGAGCTTCCAATTCCAGGCGATCACGCGTGGCCCGGGCGGCAAGCTGCTGCTGGCGCACTTTGAAACATTCTGTGCAGCTGCAAGTCGTGTGGCGGGTATTGGTGCCGGGTAGGCTTTGCTGGTGCTCACAGCGTACGCATTTGAAGGTGCTGCGCAGCGAAAGCGGAGTGCCTCTGGCGTGTCGGCGCACCCACATCGGCAGTTTGCAGTAAGGACAGCTGAGGTCGGCACTGATGACCGGGGGCAAAACCTTGAGCAGACTGCGCACCGTTGCAGGGATCTGAAATTCCGCCATCAGCGCGGCAGTTTTCTCGCCTTCGAGATAGCGCTTGTAGATTTCCTCGATCTGTTCATCGGACAGGTGGCGGATTTCTTCGGCGCGGTCGAAATATTGGGTCATGGCAAAGGTCCCTTTTTGGGGTTGTCGTAACGCACTCCATTGCGCAAGAGCGGCGAAACTAACGGTAAAACTGTGGCGATCACAAGCGAAAAATCGCAATTTCGGGTGGATTTTGCGCATCCGGTAATTGCCTTACGCTGGCGTCGGATTTTCCCTTCTCGCTACTCGGAAATGGGCGACGGAAATATCCTGCTTTGCCACTTTTTGCCGATGCAGGCAGCGCAAACTGGTTGAGACTGGCAAAATCGCGCCTTCGAACAGACTCACCGCCGCCACTGCCCAGGATTTTCCCCATGCAAATGACCACCGCCCTACTGATCGTCAACCCGTGCGACGACGAAGAAGACAACATGGCCATGCTCTGCTGCCACAGCGACAAGGGCGAGATGTTCCTGATGAGCCGTTATCCGGATGAGGATGAGCTGGAGATCACCCTGGATGGCGAGCCTTCGACGCTTGACGGGGTGAAGGTCACGCTGACTTCGAAACTGCTGAAGATCGAGATTGCTGCGGCGGATGCCGATGCGTTGAATGGCGATGATGTGCTGGAGATCAGTTTTAATCCGGATATGGTGGATATGGATGAGGTTGTTGAGACTTTGAAGAATATTCTCGATGGAACAGGAACTTTTGTAATTAATCTGGAATAACCAGTTCGGCTCGCATGACAAGATAAATGACGAAGGCATTTGATCGCCTCTTATGCCATCGTCATTGATTGCACGCTAATTGACACCTCTACAAGTTCTAAACACCTGCAAACCATAATTCGCGCTAATTTTCCGCATAGAACGCCGCTGTGTTTAACAGCACGAAGTTCGATCCTACTACTCCTCAAGAAGCGCCCTACGCAATCATCGGAAGCCGTCTGATTGCGGGTTCAACTCTCCCTTGTTATTACTCGTTGCGCTTGCAAAAAAACATGCAAGCTCGGCGCGCAAAAAAATGCCGACAACGTGATATTCAATGGAGTCATATGTAATGGGTAGAAAACGTTCTGAAATAAACACCTTCGATGATTTGCCTTATGGCTCGGGCCACTTTGAAGGTTTCCTGGCGACGGAACTGGACTTCTTCGCCTCACTGACCCGCTGACTCGGCCTCCCGATCAGCCAATCCTGAAAATGCCGAAAGTCGATCTTTCGGCATTCAAGCCTACGAGGCTCACCATGTCAGAGCGTGAGATTTCATCCAGCGAAGCGTTTGTCCGAATAAACAATGTTATCCAGACACTGGGTTTGAGAGCGCGAGTGCGCTATGTAGATGACGGTAATCTGGTCGCTACTGCCGAACTCTATAACGAATACGACACGCTGATTGAATCAGGCGCAGGCAAAGGTCCCGACGCGCTTGTAGGTGCACTTGCTGAAAGCCTTGAGCACTAAGCGATGTTTCACGCCGAGCCGCCATTTTGCAAAACGCTTGGTTGCAGTGACATCGCTTCGCAGAACGGGGTCGAGTCGGACGGCATTTTCACAAGTCTGCGAAAAAACATCGAGCCACTACAGTGTCTGCAGCTTGCATCACTCGACGGCTGCGCCGGGCTTTTTGTGCCATGCGCCCTGCTGTATCCGGTCAAAGATGAACGTAAAACAACGAGTCAACCGACGCGCTTTTTAAATCGCTACGCCTCTAACTCAGGAACTGCTTTCGGCTGCACGAAATCAGAAGCACTGCTGCACGGTACCCTGGAACTGATTGAGCGACACCTGTTGTCCCGGTTTTTCATGGCCGTCTGCAGACTGATACCTCCGATCGATCTCTACTCACCGTCGGCGCCCCTGCTTGCGCAAGCCCTGTTCAACAACTCATACGCGCTACGGGCTGCCGAAGCTTTGCAGATCATCATTATCAAAGACGAGTCAGAAGTTTATCTGGCAGTTGCATTACCACGAACCGGCCCCGGCGACCGACATATATCCGCAATCGGCTCCGGCTGTTCTTTGGACATATTTATCGCCATCCAAAGAGCGGTAACGGAGCAATTCCAATCAAACGCCTTATACGACGCCAACGATGAAATCGCGGACCGAAAGATACTTGATGTGCTTTGTCAATCCGAGAAACTGGAACAGCTGATAGACTTTGCACCTGTTAAAAACTTGAAACTCAATACACTGGCGCCGCCAAAAAACCTGCTTGCACTCTCTGTTCCTGAACAACTTGCCTTGCTCCGAAAAAACCTGAGCGGTATGAACAAAGTCTTATTTTTCAGAACAGTCATGGAGTATCCCGGGACCAACGTAGTTACCCAGACTTATATCCCGGGTCTCGACCGATTCAACATAATCAGAAATGGCCAACCCGTAGCTCCTCAGCACATTCTGCTCGGCACCAGGAGCTCGCCAACGTCGTGATTCAAAACGACCACAGGCACATACTCATGCAGACATTTATAAGAACAGCCTGCGAGAAACATCGACTCCTGCTGGTGATGACAATAGGCGCAACCATCACCCTGAAAATCCTGGCCCTGGCTCCTCCTTTGTTATTGGGCAAGATCGTCGATTCACTAAACGATGCCGATCACACAACGTTGCGTACGCTGCTTTTTTTCACCGCAGCTTTTACGCTGGCCGGTTGCATTCAGTCGATGATCACCCCCCTGCAAACGCTGCTGCTCTCAAAGCTCGTCCAGCGAATTGTCATGGATGCTTCCATCAATTGGATGGCGCGGTTGATGGGCAAGGACTTTTCCCAGTTCGGCACGTGGCGAATAGGACAGTTCATCAAGTCGGTCGAGCGCGGAATCACTGCCCACGAACAGTTGCTGATGTTCTTCGTCACTACGGGTTTTCCCCTGTGTCTGGAGTTCCTTATTGTGGCCGGCGCATTCTGGTATATGGGCGGAGCCTGGGTTTTCTGCGCGCTAGCTGGCCTCGGTGGCTGTTATCTCTACACAACTCACCGGATCATTCGATGGCGCAGAAAACACATCGATGCTGTTAATGACCAGGAGGATGAGCTGAGTGCAACCTTGGTCAATACTTTGAGGGCTGGTAAATCGATAAAACTGGAACGCGCCGAACGCACGGCCCTACAACCCTTGAACCGAGCATTTGAGCGCTACGCCAACGCTGCTGTAACCGTAGCAGGCTCGGGCGGACTGTTGAGCGCGGCGAAGATTTTGTTTATCAGCCTGTCCACCGGCGGTTTGTTGGCTTGGGGAGTCATGGATCAGACGTCCGGACAAGCAAGTATCAGCGTCGGTCAGTTGGTAGCCATTTTCTCTATTGCTGGTACGTTCCTGTTGAATGTATCGGCGCTGACCGAAGGCTATCGGGTGCTGGATCAATTCTCGGCTGATCAACGGCGACTCAAAGAATTACTTGCAACTGCTGACTTCGATAACGATCGCCGCAATGACTCTGATGCGTTGCATAACCTATCAACATTACGGCTCGAGCCCTGCGAGATCACCCATAACGGTGTTGCGCAGCTATCAATTGCCAGCCAGATCAGCTTCCGACAGGGCCAATCCGTCGCGATCATCGGGCCCAGCGGCGCTGGCAAATCGACGTTACTCGAAGCGCTGGCAGGACTGGATTTTTCGGTGCGGCCCCGGCTGTTCATCGACGACCTGTGCATAGATCGCTTAAATGCTCGCGTTCATCTGGAAACGGTGCGTTACAGCCCCCAGTCTCCGCAGTTCCTGGAAGGAAGTTTTGAACAGTCCGTACTTTTCGGTGTTGAGCAGTCGAAAACATTGAACGAGGCAATTCAATCTCTCCAGCTTGATGAAATCATTGGCCGAGGTCACATCGCTGAAAACGCCACCAATATCTCCGGAGGTGAAGCGAAGCGGCTTTCGTTGCTGCGACTCCTGAATCGACCGGGCAAATTCAATCTGTTTGATGAGCCGAGTGCTTCGATTGAACCGAAACTCGCCACACCAGTGTGGGATTTGCTATTCAAGACATTCGCTGGACAGGGCTTGATATGTGTCACCCATGATGTTGAACATCTCCATCGTTTTGACCGCGTGCTCGTCATGCAGCAAGGCGCCATCGTTGATGAAGGCAAATGGTGCGAACTGCTAGAGCGCCCCGCCATCAAGGTCATATTGAACAGCTTGCACACGCAGACCTGAATCGTAGCAACGTCCAGAAACGCCCTACACAGTGCAAACGGAGGCCGATACTGACAAATCGCGCAAATGCCGTTAGTCGCCGCCCCCCGCGATGGATTAAAGTAACGCCCCCAGCCCTGGCGTTATACGAACGTCTTCGGTCACCCTTTCCAGGAACAGTCATCGATGGAACATCGTGAAGCGCTGCTGGCGCTGCGAACCTTTCTTTCAACGCAGATTCTCGGCCAGGAAAAACTCATCGAGCGCTTGCTCATCGCCCTGCTCGCCGACGGCCACATGCTGGTCGAGGGCGCTCCCGGTCTGGCCAAGACCAAAGCGATCAAAGAACTCGCCGAGGGCATCGAAGCCCAGTTCCATCGAATTCAGTTCACCCCCGACCTGCTGCCGGCCGACATCACCGGCACCGAAATCTACCGTCCGGAAACCGGCAGTTTCGTCTTCCAGCAAGGGCCGATCTTCCACAACCTGGTGCTGGCCGACGAAATCAACCGTGCGCCGGCCAAGGTGCAATCGGCCTTGCTCGAAGCGATGGCCGAGCGTCAGGTCAGCGTCGGGCGCAGCACCTATGAGCTGTCGCCGCTGTTTCTGGTGATGGCCACGCAGAACCCGATCGAACAGGAAGGCACCTATCCGCTGCCGGAAGCCCAGCTCGACCGTTTCCTCATGCACGTCAAGATCGGCTTCCCCGACGCCGCTGTCGAACGGCGCATCCTCCAGCAGGCCCGTGGCGAGGCGTTGAACGGTGAGACCAAGCCCGAGCGTCGGGTCAGCCAGCAGGCGATCTTCGCCGCGCGCAAGGAAATCCTTGGTTTGTACATGGCCGACGCCGTGGAGGAATACCTGGTGCAACTGGTCATGGCCACGCGCAACCCGGCCAAGTTCGACCCGGAAATGGCCGAGTGGATCGCTTACGGAGCCAGTCCGCGCGGTTCGATTGCCCTCGATCGCTGCGCCCGCGCCCACGCCTGGCTGGCCGGTCGTGATTTCGTCAGCCCGGAAGACATTCAGGCCGTACTGTTCGACGTGTTGCGCCATCGCATCATTCTGTCGTTCGAAGCCGAAGCCGCTGGCATCGATCAGGATCGCGTGGTGCAGCGGATTCTCGACGTCGTCGCCGTCGCTTGACCCCCATGAACGCCGCCCTGCCCTCCGAACCCGGTATCCGCATCAGCCTCGCCGAGCTGATCGAAATGCGTCACCGCGTGCGCGAGGTACAGCTGTTTTCCACGCCGAGTCAGCGCAGCCCGCTGATCGGCCTGCATCACTCGAAATTCCGTGGCCGTGGCGTCGACTTCGACCAAGTGCGGGTGTATCAGGCCGGTGACGACGTGCGCACCATCGACTGGCGCGTCACTGCGCGCACGCAGGAGCCGCACACCAAGCTGTTCCACGAAGAGCGCGAGCGACCGATTTTCATCATGGTCGAGCAAAGCACGCGGCTGTTTTTCGGCTCGGGGCTGATGTTCAAGTCAGTGCTGGCGGCGCAGGTTGCAGCGTTGATCGGCTGGGCCGCGCTGGGGCACAACGATCGCGTCGGCGGGCTGGTGTTTGGCGATAACGAGCACTACGAAATCAAGCCTCGGCGCAGCAAACAGAGCCTGCTGCAATTGCTCAACCGTCTGGTCAAGGTTAATCAGTCGCTGCACAGCGAGCGCGAGCCGGATCGCGATGCCTTCGGCGTGGCCCTGCGCCGCGCGCGGGAAGTGCTGCGCCCGGGCAGTCTGGCCATCGTTATTTGCGATGAGCGCGCGTTGTCCGACAGCGCCGAGCAGCAGTTGAGTTTGCTGGCGCGGCATTGCGATCTGCTGATGTTGCCGCTGTCCGATCCGCTCGATCATGCTCTGCCCGCCGCCGGCCTGCTGCGCTTCGCCGAACGTGGCGCACAACTGGAGATCGACACGCTGAACTTCGACCTGCGCCAGACCTACCGCGCCCAGGCCGAAGCGCGCATCGCTCGCTGGGAGCTGCTCGCACAAAAGCTGCGGGTGTTGCTGATGCCGTTGAGCACGCAGAGCGAAATGGTCGAGCAGATGCGCGAGTTCCTGAACCCGCAGCGTCCGGGGAAAGGTCGATGAACGGCCTCGAACAACTGCAACCGCTGATCTCGCCGCCGCCGATCGCCTTCTGGCCGCCGGCGCCTGGCTGGTGGCTGCTGCTTCTGCTGTTGCCGCTGCTGGGCTTTGCCGCGTGGAAGCTGCGCCGTTTCATTCCGATGAAGAAACGCCCGGTGGTACGCGCCGAGCAACCGCTGGACCCGGTGCGCATCGCCGCGCTCGCCGAACTGGCGCAAATGCCCAAGCCTTACGACGGCGCACCCGCCGGCGCCTGGCTGCAACAACTCAACGGCCTGCTCAAACGCCTGTGCCGCAACCACTATCCGTACAGCCAGAGCCACACCCTCAACGGGCGCAAATGGCTGGCCTTCCTCGATAACCGCTGCCCGGCTGCCGGCCTGACGCGGTGGATGGTGCTGGTCGAAGGCGCGTACAAACCGGAATGCAAACTCGACGACAAAGCCATCGCCGGCCTGACCCAAGCGGTCGACACGTGGATTCGCAAACATGTTTGAGTTCGCCTGGCCGTGGATCTTCGTGCTGTTGCCGCTGCCGTGGCTGATGCGTCTGGTCCTGCCGGTGGCCGACAGCGGCGAGCCGGCATTGAAAGTCAGTTTCCTCGCCGACCTCGAAGGCCTCGCCCGCCGCCGCGCCCGCGCCAACTTGCCGGCGTGGCGGCAGCAGGCGCCGTTTATCTTGCTGTGGCTGATCTTGCTGATCGCCGCCGCGCGCCCGCAATGGCTTGGCGAGCCACTGCCGATTGCCGCCAGTGGCCGTGATCTGCTGGTGGCGGTGGACGTGTCCGGTTCGATGGATTTTCCCGACATGCAGTGGCAGGACGAAGAAGTCAGTCGCCTGTCGCTGGTGCAGCACTTGCTCGGCGATTTCCTCGAAAGCCGCGACGGCGATCGCGTCGGTCTGATCCTGTTCGGCAGCCAGGCCTACCTGCAAGCACCACTGACCTTTGACCGGCGCACCGTTCGCATCTGGCTCGACGAAGCGCGGATCGGTATCGCTGGCAAAAACACCGCGATCGGCGATGCCATCGGCCTGGCCCTGAAACGCCTGCGCCTGCGCCCGGCGCAAAGTCGCGTGCTGATTCTGGTCACCGACGGCGCCAACAACGGCGGCGAAATCAATCCGCTGACCGCCGCAAAACTGGCCGCCAGCGAAGGCGTCAGAATCTATCCAATCGGCATCGGCGCCAATCCCGAGGACAGCGGCTCGACCGGCCTGCTCGGGGTCAATCCGAGCCTTGATCTGGACGAACCGGCGCTCAAGGCCATCGCCGAAATCACCGGCGGCCAGTACTTCCGCGCCCACGACGGCTTGGAGCTGCAAGCGATCAAGGACACCCTCGATCAGCTCGAACCGGTGACCCAGCAACCGACTCAGGCACGTCCGGCGCAAGCCTTGTATCACTGGCCGCTGGCATTGGCGCTGTGGTTGAGCCTGTTGCTGGTCGTTCGCGAACTGTGGCCGGACAATCCGCTGCAACGCCTGTTCAGCAAGCAACTGTATTTGCAAAGTCCGCTGCCGGACTGGCGTCAGCGCTTGCAGCGTTTGCGCCTGCGGAGGCGCCGATGATCGCGCTCTGGCCGCACTGGTTCCGCCCTTGGTGGCTGCTGCTGTTGCCGCTGCTCGGCTGGCTGCTCTGGCAACTCTGGCACCGGCAGAAACGCGCCGGGCGCTGGCAGATGATTCTGCCGCCTGCATTTCACGCTGCGCTGCTCAGTAGCGGCAGCGGGCGCCAAAGCAAACTGCCGTGGGTCGCCCTTGGCGTGGCGTGGTTGCTGACCATTCTGGCCTTGCTCGGGCCGAGCTGGGAGCGCGTCGAACAGACCAGCCAGAAACCCGCCGACCCGCTGGTAGTCGTGCTCGAACTGACCCCGGAGATGCTCGCCACCGACTCGCCACCGACGCGTCTCGAACAGGCGCGGCGCAAGCTGTTCGACCTGTTGCAGGCGCGCAGCGATGCGCAGACCGCCATCGTCGTCTATGCCGGCAGCGCGCACACGCTGGTGCCGCTGTCGGATGATCTGGCCACCAGTCGCAATCTGCTCGACGCGCTGAAGCCGTCGCTGATGCCGGAAGCCGGCCACCGCGCCGATCTGGCCGTGGGCAAAGCATTGGCCTTGCTCAAGCAAGGTGCGCTGGGACAGGGGCGGATTCTGCTGATCGGTTCGTCGCTCAATGAAGAAGAACGGCGCGGTATCCGCCGCGCGCTGAATGGCGAGTCGACGCAACTGCTGATGCTCGGCATCGGCACCGCCGAAGGTGCGCCGATCGCCCAGGAGGACGGCAGTTTCCTCAAGGACGAGCAAGGCGCGATCCGCGTGCCACAACTCGATAGCCCGGGCCTGGCGACATTCCTAAACAGCGTCGGCGGTGAGTATCACCCGGCGCGACTCGATGAGGCTGATCTTGGCGCCCTTGGTCTGCTCAACGGCCCGCGCAGCCTGCGCGACGACGGCCAGACCGTGCGCCTCGACACGTGGGCCGATCAGGGTTACTGGCTGCTGCTGCCACTGCTGTTGCTGGCGGCGTGTGCCGGGCGCCGTGGTTGGCTGTTCTGCCTGCCGCTGCTGTGGTGCCTGCCGCAACCGAGCTACGCTTTCGACTTCGAAGATTTGTGGCTGCGCCCCGACCAGCAGGGTTTGCACCTGCTCAAGCAGAAACGCCCGGCCGAAGCCGCGCAGCATTTTGACGATCATCAGTGGCAAGGGGTGGCGTTGTACGAGGCCGGCGACTACAGTGGCGCCGCTCAGCGTTTTGCCGAGGGCAGCGATGCCCGCGCCCACTACAATCGTGGCAACGCCTTGGCAAAAAGTGGCGAGCTGGAAGCAGCAATCGACGCCTACGAACAGGCGCTGGAACTGCAACCGGATCTACGTCCGGCGCAGACCAACAAGGCGCTGGTGGAAAACCTGCTGAAGCAGAAAAACGCCCCGCCGCCGCCCGAGCCGGACAACCAGCCCAACGAACAAAGTCTGCCCGGCGATGAGCCTTCGCCCACCACCGCGCCCCCTCCGGCGGTGAGCAGTGAAACCCAGAGCGAGGCGCAACCGGCCGAGTCGGCCAGCGAACCGCCGCCGACCGCCCCGCCGCTGCCCGGCCCCAATGAAATCCCCGGCAGCGACGAGGAAGAGGAAACCGACACGGTGCCGACCCTGCGCCCGAGCGAGAACAACCTCGAAGGCGAGCAGCGTCAGGCGCTCGAGCAATGGCTAGGCAAGATCCCGGACGACCCGGGCGAACTGCTCAGGCGCAAATTCTGGTACGAACAGCAACAACATCAGGATCAGGAAAACAATCGATGACCCGCTTCACCGCTCTCTTGCTGCCCCTGCTGATCTGCACGGCCACCGCTCAGGCGGCCGAGCTGACCGCCAGCGTGGATCGCAGTCGCCTGAACTCCGGCGAGACGGTCGAGCTCACCCTCGAAACTGACGACGTCACCCAGTTCGGCAAGCCCGATCTGTCGGCGCTGGAAGCGTTGTTCGAAGTGCGCGGCACGCGCCAGGTCAACCAGCTCAACACCCTCAACGGCGACAACCGCGCGACCACACGCTGGATCATCACCCTGCTGCCGAAAGAAAACGGCAGCGTAGTGATTCCGCCGCTGCAACTGGGCGAAGCACAGAGCCAGCCGATCACCGTGCAGGTGATCGCCAGTGACAACCGCGAAGACAACAACAGCCTCGATCCGGTGTTCATCGAAGCCAGCCTCGATCAGACCAGCGTTTACGTGCAGGCCCAGGCCATCCTGACTTTGCGCATTTATCACTCGGTTTCGCTGTACGACGACAGCAGCCTGAGCCCGCTGCAAATCGCCGATGCGCGCATCGAACAACTTGGCGACACGCGCACCTATGAAAAAGACATCAATGGCCTGCGCCACGGTGTGATCGAGATGCGCTACGCGATCTATCCGCAACACAGCGGCCTGCTGACGATCGCCCCGCAGACGTTCAGCGCCACGCTGGTCGATACCGCGCCATCAGCAGACGCCTCGGGGCCCAAGCCCGGCAAACTGATGCGCGTGAGCTCGGCGTCGATTCCGCTGACGGTCAAACCGAAACCGCTGACCTACCCGGTCGATGCACCATGGCTGCCGGCGCGCAACCTCAGCCTCAGCGAAAGCTGGAGCCCGGAACCGGATCACACCCAGGTCGGCGATTCCCTCACCCGCAGCCTGACCCTGAAAGTCGAAGGCCTCGCCAGCTCGCAACTGCCAGCCCTGCCCGCCACCGACGTCAACGGCCTGCGCCGCTACCCCGACCAACCGGTGCTGAGCAACCAGAGCAGCGACCGCGGCATCATCGGCACCCGCGAAGAACGCGAAGCCCTGGTGCCCAGCCGCAGCGGCGCGATCGACCTGCCAACCGTCGACGTAGTCTGGTGGAACACCTTCGAAGACCACCTCGAACACAGCAGCCTGCCCGCGCGCACCCTGCAAGTGGCGAACAACCCCAGCCTGCAAATCGACACCCCGGCCGGCACCCTGCAACCGAGCACGCCCGACAACGACACCCTGTGGTGGTGGAAACTCAGCACCCTGATCCTCGCCTGCACCACCCTGCTCGGCTTCGGCCTCTGGTGGCGCGCCCGCTGGCAACCGGCAATCCACCGCGCCGCCCAGACCGGCCCGAGTCCACGCACCCTGCTCGACGACATCAAACGCGCCAGCCAGGCCAACGACCCCCACGCCACCCGCCAGGCACTGGACGCCTGGGCGCGGCAGCAGCCGGAGACACTGGCAGACATGGCCGCGCGGTTTGTACCGCTGTCGGACGCGCTGGATGGCTTGAACGGCGCGCTGTACAGCGAGACCGGGCAGCATTGGCAGGGTGAGGATTTGTGGCGGGCGATTCGAACGATTCCAGCCGCCGAGCGTGTGCAGGATCCGGTGGGTGAGAGTGGATTGCCGCCGCTTTATCCGAAGTGAAAAGCAAAAGATCGCAGCCTTTGGCAGGCCCTACGGATAGTGTGTAGGAGCTGCCGAAGGCTGCGATCTTTTGGTCTGAAAGTCTGGAATCAATAAGCGAATTTTGTTTGGACTTGTTCGCCTTCGCGGTATGACATGACGAATGATTTCCATGGCTCGCCACGCTTGACTGCGCTGTCCTGTAATTCGCGGACCAGACGTAGAATTATCGCGCCGTTGATGTCTTCCTCGACATTCCAGTCCTCGACGCCGTCTTTCTCAACGCATAGCTCCGTCTCGATGTAGCCCTCCCCCAACTCCACGCCATAACGGAACGCGTCATAGCCATGGACGATGCCGGCTTCGACCACCTGAAAAATTCCTTGGATGATTTTTATATCTTCGGTAATCACTGTAAAACCTCCAGATTGCGACTGAAGCTGAGTTCCTCTGAGATGTCCAATCCATAAGCTATTTGTTTCCCGCGCTTCTCCTCATGCGCCACCAACTTCTACATAGACAGCCTCAACGATGGCGTCGTCTTCCCTGAAATCAGGCACATAAAACCTTAAACCCACGCCAGTGACACTGAAGCCTGAATTATTGAAAACCAGAACCTCTCCTCGCTTGGCCAAAAACTGTCGAACCACAAGCGCATCTTCACCGACCAGTTTCTGGTTGTCCCAAACAAGCTCACTCCATTTCAAAAACTCAACGCCAAAGACCCGGTAGCGCTCATCAAAGTAAACGTGCACGCCTAAATCATCGTAAGCGTCGGTCGGTACTGTCGAATCTTCGGCTTTGTAAAACGCCTCAAACCGACCACCAAGCGCCTTCCTTGATTCTTCTCGGGACATGCCAGCGTGAATCAATCCGAGATCACCGCGACTTAAAAAACTAAATACTATTGTCATTTTCTTCTGGGATCTCCTGAACCAAGAAAGATGCGCAGTTCCTTCCTAGATGGTCAGGCTTGACGCCCGCGCCCCTTACTAAAGACCCGATGTCGTCGCATTCTGCACCTATGGATAACTCACTGGTGGTAGCCCTGATCATCAAATCCTTCTGGAATATCCGGCCAGACTGGCTTGCGCAGCAGTGCATCCAAATCGTCGAAAATATCCCTGAAAAAATTGGCGAGATCCATGAAGTCCACACGTGAATTCATCAGCGCAACTTTCAACATGACATCGTCTGCATTTTCCTTGGCGGATGCCGCTCTGGACATATTGTAGAAAGCGTTTGCTAGCCTTTCCGCTAACTCGTCTTCCCAGTTCAGCTTGTAATCAGCTTCCCAACTGTCACCATCAAAATCACCGGCTTTATCTTTAACCAACTGGATGATCAGTTTCTTTACTGACTCGAAATCATTCATCTTTCAACTTTCTCTTGATCGGATAACTTTTAGCTGCGCTAGACAAATGGAACACTTCTACTTATCAGATATAGCTCCCACTTAAGAGGACATCTACTTCAGCGTTACTTTCAGGATGGCGCTGTAGGTATTTATCACAAGCTAGCCGAAGGTATTCCATGCAGACCTCTTCACTGACAATAATTGTGTCTGCATCGCTAGAGGGATACCCATAAGAAAACTCCACTCCTTCAAAATGGTCCTCTTCAAATGAGCTATTTACAGCAGGGAAGTTACAGTATGCTCCATCAACACTGAACCCCCAACGCCTCACAATATAGCCGGCCGCCTCGATGAAACGGCCATCATCATACATCCTGTCAAAATACCCTTTGACAATCCAATAAGGGTCTGACTGGCGGTATGGCTGACCGAACAGCTCCTTCATAACAACCTCACTTCATTGCCGGATCATACACTGTCATTTCTTGGGTCTTCTGAACCGGAAACAATGTCCAACTCGTCCCACAGCATCGACAAGCCTATGCTTTCCATATAAGTCCCAAAATCCAGAAAAGGCGCAACGCCGATCGCCTCAATTGAAAACCAGGTAGCGTCGCACTCTGGGCACATGAATAATTCTTTGCCAGTGGCCTTGACATGGGCACAGACAATGTAATCCTGCTGACATCTTGGGCAGATGATCATCTCTGGCTCCTGTTAGAACACGACGCCGTTGAATGAATTTTCGCGGCGCAGATTGATATATAAAGTGGTGATCAAGTCGTCGTCATCGTCAACATAGAACCCCATACCCAACTCACCGACTTCAAATCCGTCATCGTCAATGACGGGGTCAATACCATGGCGACGAAACAAAGCCAATACGTCCGTGGATGTTTCGCCTACCAGCTTGTGCCTGCTCCAGGACACCGTGCTTCTTTCGAAAAACTCTACCCCTTTAACTATATCTCGCTCGTCGTAGTAGACATGAAGATCGAGCTGAATATAAGCATCGGTAGTATTCAAGGAGTCAGTTGTTTTCCAGAACACTTCGAAACCGGCTCCAAGAATGTCGCGCACTTGACCTCTGGACAACTTTCCATTCAAAGGGCCGGCCGCTCCGTACTCCGCAATTGAAAAGTCCATTTGAAGCCTCTTGCTGGCGAACAATCCAGTTTCCACTCTTTCCCCGAAAGCATGTGGGCGCGTTCTATCATAGCTCCTTGATATAGGAAGAAAAGTTTCCACCACCTTGATCAATATGTAGTCGTTCGCATTTATTACATCGATAAACAGTAGTAGCACCCGCACCTATCTGCTGATAGAACTCTTCCTCAGACAACCAACGATCTGCCAAGGCAGCACCCAGCTCATCTATCTTTCGCTCGGCAACCATCGAATATTCTGACTCGGACGTACCATGAGACAAATTGATTATCTGACCGCAGACACAGGAAAATTTAGGCATTGTATTGGTGGCTCAACTCAAGAAATGTAAAAAACTCGCCCACGGTCTTGAGGCGGACACATCAAAACAAAAAATCTTTCATCAGCGAGTGTTGGGAAGGGATCAATCATTGTTTCACCTGATAAAACGTAACCACCGGGCCGTAATCCTCATCCGAGTTCGACACCTCGACAGTGAATAATGTGTCCGGGAATTTCTCCTTCAACACCACTCGCCAGGCAAACCCGATCATCTCGCACAGCTGAAGAAATATTCTCGGCGATACACCATTTCCGTATTGGCCAAAAACATCATAAATCTTCACATAATTCATAAGCCGCTCAACCTCCGCCATGTCGCCAGCGGCCAGGTTCACGCAGCGCGCGAACGCTTCGTGTGAAAAATTTCGCTCGAGGAAGACGCCTCCCTCAGACACGATGAACGTCGGGAACAGCAACGTGGAAAACATCAATATCTGTTCCGGGTGGCATTGGTCGTTGATATACGAATGAATATCCAGGCCTTCCTGATTCGACCACTGCTGCTTCCATGTGTCGAAGGGTTCTGTGTCGATAACCCATGGTATAGAGTTGATCACTTGCATTACATTGGCTCCCCACTCGATCTTCGGGCGTCAGCTTTATCGAATAACGCTGAAGACTGGACGTAACGCTTGCGACTGAGATGATATCAATACGATGGCTCGATATTAGGTAGCCGCTGTAAGGGCGTCAACGAGCGAATCGTCGAAATGCCCTGCGGCGTTCCGCTGGGACAAGCTCCACCGGCGCAATAATCTGTAAACTCTCCCCTCTTTCGCCGCCCTCATTTCATCTGCGGCCATCACCTCTTTTCTGTAGCGGAGTCCACCTTGCGTCTGTTCCACACCTCCGACTGGCACCTTGGGCAAAACCTGCACGGCCAGGAGCGCGATTTCGAGCACGCGTGTTTTCTCGAATGGCTGCTGCGCCAGTTGCACTTGGCGCAGCCGGATGTGCTGCTGATCGCCGGGGACATCTTCGATACGGTCAATCCGCCGGTCAAAGCGCAGGAACGCCTCTACGACTTCATCGTCAGCGCTCACGAACAGCAGCCGTTGCTGACCATCGTGATGATCGCCGGCAACCATGATTCCGGTTCGCGGATCGAACTGCCGGCGCCGTTGATGCGGCGTTTGCGCACCCACGCGTTGGGTCGGGTGCTGTGGCTGGATGACGGCCAACTCGATGCAGAGCGCTTGTTGCTGCCGCTACCGAATGCGCAGGGAGAAATCGCCGCGTGGTGTCTGGCGCTGCCGTTCTTGCGCCCGGCGGAAGTCACTGGCGCGCATCTGGGCGACAACTATTTGCGCGGCATCGGTCAGGTACATGAGTGGCTGATCGCGGCGGCGAATGCCAAGCGCCAGCCCGGGCAGGCGTTGATCGCTATCAGCCACGCGCACATGGCCGGGGGCTCGGTGTCGGA
Source organism: Pseudomonas sp. Sample_11 (assembly GCF_004307505.1). Lineage (NCBI taxonomy): Bacteria > Pseudomonadati > Pseudomonadota > Gammaproteobacteria > Pseudomonadales > Pseudomonadaceae > Pseudomonas > Pseudomonas sp. Sample_11. The sequence goes on along the minus strand of NZ_RCOD01000075.1, from coordinate 4,987 downwards.
GGATTCCGAGCGCAGCCTGATCATCGGCAATGCCGAAGCGCTGCCCGCCAGCCTGTTCGGCGAAAGCATCAGTTACGTCGCCCTCGGCCATTTGCACAAGCCGCAGAAGGTCAACGGCGAGGAGCGCATCCGCTACAGCGGCTCGCCGATTCCGCTGTCGTTCTCCGAAATCGGTTATCAGCATCAGATTCTCGATGTGGTCCTGGACGGTGAAACACTGGTCAGCGTCGAGCCGAAACTGATCCCGCGCTCGGTCAATCTGCAGCGCATCGGCCCGGCGCCGCTGGCCGAGATTCTGCTGCAACTGGCCGATCTGCCGAACATCGATCTGCTCGCCGAAACCCAGCGCCAGCCCTGGCTCGAAGTGCGCGTGCGCCTGGATGAGCCGCAGCCCGATCTGCGCCATCAAGTGGAAACCGCACTGCAAGGCAAAGCCGTGCGACTGGTGCGCATTGCCGCTGAATACGCCGGCAATCGCGGCGTCGATGGCAGCGATGACGGCAGCACGCTGATCGAACTCGACCAGCTCACCCCGCAGGAACTGTTCAGCCGCGCCTGGCTCGACAACTACGGCAGCGAGGTCGACGAGCAGACGCTCAAGGACTTCGCCGAACTGCTGCAGGACGTGCAACTGGAGGGCGAGCAGCCATGAAAATTCTCGCCATTCGTTTGAAGAACCTGGCCTCGCTGGCAGGTCCGTTCGAGATCGATTTCACCGCCGAACCGCTGGCCAGCGCCGGTCTGTTCGCAATCACCGGCCCGACCGGCGCCGGCAAAAGCACGTTGCTCGATGCCTTGTGTCTGGCGCTGTTTGGCGCTGTGCCGCGCCTGAACAACACCGGCCGCGATGCCAAAGTCCCCGACGCTGACGGTGAAATCGCCACTGGCGACCCGCGCACCTTACTGCGGCGCGGCACGGGTGAAGGCTATGCCGAAGTGGATTTTGTCGGCGTCGATGGCCGCCGCTATCGCGCGCGCTGGGAAGCCAATCGTGCTCGCGAGAAGGCTGGCGGCAAGTTGCAAGCGAGCCGGCAGAGCCTGCGCGACATCGATCAGGATCAACTGCTCGCCAGCCAGAAAGGCGAATACAAAACCCAGCTGGAAGCCGCGCTGGGCCTGAACTTTGAACAGTTCACCCGCGCTGTGCTGCTGGCGCAGAGTGAGTTCAGTGCGTTCCTCAAGGCTGACGATAACGACCGCAGTGAACTGCTGGAAAAACTCACCGACACCGCGCTGTACACCCGCCTCGGCCGCCGCGCCTTCGACAAGACCAAAGAAGCCCGTGAAGCGCACAAGCAGTTGCAGGATCAGGCCACCGGTGTGACGCCAATGGCCCCCGAAGCCCGCGCCGAACTCGACGAGCGTTTCAACACCGCGCAGCAACAGATGAAGGCGCAACAAGCGCAGCTCAAACTGCTTGAGCAACAACACGGTTGGCTGAAGGATTTGCGTCAGTTGCAGGACGCGCAAAAAGCCGCCAGCGAACAACTGCAAACCGCGCAACAGCAATGGCAGGCACTGGCCGGCGAGAGGGTAAAACTGACGCGTCTGGAACAGCTTGGCCCGCAGCGTCATCAGTTCGCGCGCAAGGCCGAGCTCGATGCGCTGCTGACGCCACTGGCGACGCAGATTGCCGCGCACACCCAACAACACGCGGCGCTGGGCGAACGCCAGACGGAGCTGGAACAGAACCTCGACGCAGCGAAAGTCGCCCTGAGCGCAGCGCAACAACGCCAGAGCGAAAATGCGCCGTTGCTGCGTCAGGCATTCGAAGAGCAAAGCACCCTCGCCCGCCTGATCAAGGACACCGCCAGCAGTGCCGAAGCCCGGCAAGCGGCCGAGCAAGCGTTCAAGGATGGCCAGAGCGCGATTCAGGCTTTGCAGGAAAAGCAGACTGAAGTCGCCGCGCGTTTGCAACGCATCGCCGCTGAGCTTGAGCAGAGTGCGCATCTGGCGCCGTTGAGCGATGCCTGGAGCGCCTATCGCGACCGTCTGCAACAGCTGATGCTGATCGGCAACCGCTTGAACAAGGGCCAGAGCGAACTGGCGTCGCTCGAACAGAACTCCGCGCACAGTGCTGAGCAACTGGCCTCGCACAAACAGCAACTGGAAGTGCTGTTCAAAGAAGCCGGCGCAGAGCCGGACGCAGTCGCCGAACAGATCGGCCTGCTTGGCACCTTGCTGCAGGACAACCGCAAACAGCTGCGCGCGATCGAAGACCTGTCGCGCCTGTGGGCGTCTCAGCAGGATCTGGACAAGCGCAGCGCCGAGTTGCAACAACGCCAGCTTGACGCGCAGCAGCAACGTGAACGTCTAACCCAGGACGGTGTGAAAACCAAGGCCGAACTGACCGTCGCCGAGCAGACCCTCAGCGTCACTCGCGAGCTGCTTGAACGTCAGCGGCTGGCGCGCAGTGCCAGTGTCGAAGAGTTGCGCGCGCAGTTGCAGGACGATCAGCCCTGCCCGGTCTGCGGCAGCAACGAGCATCCCTATCACCAGCCCGAAGCGCTGTTGCAAAGCCTTGGCCGTCACGATGAAAGCGAACAGGCCAACGCCCAGCAAGTGGTCGATCAGCTCAAGGAAAAACTGATCGAACTGCGCGGCGAAGTCGGTGGCGTGATCGCACAACAGAAAGAATTGCTCCAGCAACAGGAACAACTCGCGGCGCAGCAACAAGCCTTGGCCCCGAGCCTCGACGCGCATCCGCTGGCCGCGCAACTGTTCAATCAGGACGCCGACAAACGCGACGCCTGGCTCAGCCGCCAGACCGAGCAGTTGAACCAGAGCATCACTCAAGACGAACAACGGCAAAGCGCCCTGCTCACCTTGCAACAGGACGCGGCGCGCTTGTCGCAACAATTGCGTCAGGCCGAGGTGGCGCATCAGCAAGCGGCGCAACAGCTGAGCCATCAGCAGCATGAACTCAACAGCGACCGTCAGCGCCTTGAAGAAGAACTCAGCGCGTTCGGCCCGCTGCTGCCCGCTGACACCCTCGAAGCACTGCGCCTGGAGCCGGCCGCGACATTCATGCAGTTGGATCGGCAGATCGCCGAGCGTCTGGCCCAGCTTGAGCAGCAAAAGGAAGAGCTGAGCGAACAGCAGCAACGCCAGCAGACGTTGGAGAAAGAACAGGATCGCCAACAGCTGCGCACTCAGCAACTGCACAGCGCCGAGCAACAATTCACCGCGCTGACCGAGCAGCAGCAAAGCTGTCAGGAAAAGCTCGCGCAGTTACTTGGCGAGCACAGCAGCGCCGAGCATTGGCAGCAGCAGCTGGAACATGCGGTGGAACAGGCGCGCGTCGCCGAAACCAGTACGGCTGAAGAGCTGCAAAGCGTGCGCACGCAACTGGTGCAGATCGCAGCCGAACTCAAGTCTCAGCAGGATCGCCTGCAAGCATTGGAGGCTGAAGAACAGGCACTCGCCGGCAAGATCGCCGATTGGCGCGCCAGCCATCCGGAACTGGATGACAGCGGCCTGGAAGACTTGCTGCGCTTCGACGACGCGCAAGTCGCCGAACTGCGCCAGACCCTTCAGCACAACGAAAAAGCCATCGAACAAGCCCAGGTCCTGTTGCAGGAGCGCGATCAGCGTCTGCTTGATCACCAGGCCCGGCAGGACGGCAATCTTGACGCCGAACAGCTGGACAGCGCCCTCGCCGAGCTGCAAACCCGGTTTGCCGTCAGCGAGCAGCAATGCGCCGAACTGCGCGCCGAGCAGGTTGAAGACCAGCGCCGACAGAACGCCAATCAGGCGTTGGCCCAGCAGATCGCCGACGCCTATGCCGAGTACCAGCGCTGGGCGCGACTCAGTGCCTTGATCGGCTCGGCCACCGGCGACACCTTCCGCAAGATCGCCCAGGCCTACAACCTCGACCTGCTGGTGCATCACGCCAACGCGCAGCTGCGCCAACTGGTCAAACGCTATCGCCTCAAACGCGGCGGCAGCATGCTCGGCCTGCTGGTGATGGACACGGAAATGGGCGACGAACTGCGCTCGGTGCATTCGCTTTCCGGCGGCGAGACGTTCCTCGTATCACTCGCCCTTGCGCTGGGTCTGGCTTCGATGGCGTCGAGCACGCTGAAAATCGAATCGCTGTTTATCGACGAAGGTTTCGGCAGCCTTGATCCTGAATCCTTGCAACTGGCCATGGACGCGCTCGATGGCTTGCAGGCGCAGGGACGCAAGGTGGCGGTGATTTCCCATGTGCAGGAAATGCACGAACGCATCCCGGTGCAGATTCAGGTGCGGCGCCAGGGCAACGGTTTGAGCACGCTGGAGGTGAAATGAACACGCTGTATTCCTTCCGCCGCTGCCCTTACGCCATGCGTGCGCGAATGGCGCTGCGTTATGCGGGCGTGCCGGTGGAGATTGTCGAAGTCAGTCTCAAGGACAAACCGGCGCAGATGCTGGCGCTCTCGCCCAAGGGCACGGTGCCGGTGCTGAATGCCGATGGCGTGGTGATCGATGAGAGTCTGCAGATCATGCGCTGGGCGTTGGCGCAGAATGATCCGGATGATTGGTTGCTGGCCGGTGATTCGTTCGCGGCGCTGTGGATGGAGAAACTGATTGAAGGCAATGATCAGATTTTCAAATCGGCTTTGAATCGCTACAAGTACGCCGAGCGTTACCCTGAGCAGCCGATGGAAGCTTATCGGGCTGAAGGTGCGTTGTTTCTGCAGAAACTGGATGAGCTGCTCGAAGGCCGCGATTATTTGCTCGCCGATCACCCAAGCCTCGCCGACATCGCCCTGCTGCCCTTCGTCCGACAGTTCGCTCATGTTGATCGCGAGTGGTTTGCGCAGACGCCTTATCTTCGCTTGCAGGCCTGGTTGCAGCGCTTGCTCGAATCTGAGCTGTTCACCTCGGTCATGAAGAAGTAACCCTCTCTCCCTCTTGATCGTTCCCACGCTCTGCGTGGGAATGCAGCCGGGGACGCTCTGCGTCCCATTGGAACGCGGAGCGTCCCTTGAGGCATTCCCACGCA
>NZ_RCOD01000066.1:0-36405 GCF_004307505.1 Pseudomonas sp. Sample_11 | reverse complement strand
AAGTCGGGGCGTTTGCTGGAACCACCATCAGTGCGTTTTCACACAGTCTGCAATGCCGGGGTTTTTTTTGCCTCACTCATTCCCAGTGCCGACACTCTCCAACCGATACCCATACCCATAAATAGTCAGCAACTGCCAACCCCGATCCGCTGTCAGCCCGAGCTTGTTGCGCAATCGGTAGATATGCGTGTCGAGCGGCCGCGAGGAAGTCGTCTCTTCGTTCGGCCAGAAGCGCTCGTACAGATAATCCCGCGACAATGGTCGACCCAGGTTGCTGAACAGGCAGCGCGCCAAGCGGTATTCGCGTTCGGTCATGAGGATCGGTTTGCCTTCACGGGTGACGGTCAGTTCGGCGTCATCGAAAGTCAGATCGTGAAACGTCTGTATTTCGCCCGCCGCGCTGCGCGGTTGGCTATGTCGACGCAATACCGCTGCCACCCTCGCCTTCAACTCATTCGGGCGAAACGGCTTGCTGACATAATCGTCGGCCCCGGCATTCAAGGCTTGAACGATATCGCTCTCGCCGTCGCGGCTGGTGAGCATGATCGCCGCAGGCGGTGCGTCCATGTGTTCGCGGGTCCAGCGTAGCAGTGCCAGACCGGTGAGATCGGGAAGTTGCCAATCGAGAATCAGCAGATCGAAGGTTTCCCGGCGCAGCTGGCGCAACAAGTCTTCGCCGCGCTCGAAGCTGTGCAGTGACCACGGCTGTTCGCCCGCTTCGGCCATTTGCTCCAGGGTTTGCTCGACCCGGCGCAGTTCGGCGGGTTCGTCGTCCAGAATGGCAACGCGCATCGGCGGTGTTCCTTGTCGCTGGGGCTGGGATGTCGACAATAACGACTCCCCGGCTGCGATGAAAGAAGCAGCCCGTCGTTGGTCGACGTCCGCTATGATTCTTCGGGTCTACGCCTCAGACCTGAGACCTATGAAACCATTCCCACTGCCCTGCCCTGTGCCTCATGCATAACACTCAACGCCGACGTGAAAGTCGTGAGCCGAGCCAGGTCCAGCGTCTGTTCCGCCGGCTGGTGCGCGAGTGGTTGTGGATAAGTCTAGTGCTGTTGCCGCTGACTGCCTTGTTGTCTTATCGCGCCCAGATCAATCTGCACAATCCGTCGCCAACGCCCGGCGCGCTGTTGTCCGTGGCGATGGTCGCCGGTGTGCTGGGATTGTTGCTGTGGCGGCCGCGTTGGGCGCTGTGGGTAACCTTGGTCGGTATGGCCTGTGCGCTGATCGCCAGCGCCCTGCTGGCCGAAGTCCGCTACTGGTGGTCGCCAACGCCAGCAGCCCTGGGGATGTTGTTCGGTTACCTGATCTGGAACTGGCGACGCCTGAGCGTGGTGCTGACCTATTTCGGCTGGGAGCTGGCGCGTCTGGACAGCGAGCCGAAAGTTTTTCCGGAGCGACGCCGGACCCGCTTCACCGGTGCCGACCGTTTGCAGGGCCAGATCATGGCGCTCGAACAAGCCATGAGCCGCACCCGCGACACCCGGCGGTTCATTGCCGATGGCCTGGAATACCTGCCGGTGGCGACGCTGATCAGTGATCCGCTGGGCAAGATTCTGCTGGGCAATCGCAAGGCGCGCGAACTGTTCGAAGATTCGCTGGTGGGCGATGATGTACTCGAGCAACTGGCGCGGCTCGGCTATCCGGAATTATCCACAGCGCCGCGACCGCCGCTGGCCACCCTGCCGCTGCTGGAATTTCGCGATCACAAGGAGCGCAGTCTGCGCCTGGAAAGAGCGGCGCTGCTGCCGGTCGACGGCGATACGCCGATCGGTTGGCTGCTCAGCCTGACGGATTTGAGTGCCGAGCGTGCGGCCGAGGAGCAGCGCGGCGTCTTGCTGCGTTTTCTTTCCCACGACCTGCGCGCCCCCCATTCGGCGATCCTCGCCCTGCTTGATGTGCATCGTCACCAGGCGGGTGCTGATGCGCCGCTGTTCGAGCAGATTGAGCGTCAGGTGCGCCGCGCGCTGGATCTGACCGATGGTTTCGTCTTGTTGGCGCGGGCTGAATCCGAGACCTACCAGTTCCGCCCGACGTTATTCGCGATGCTGGTTTTGGACGTGCTGGATCAGGCCCTGCCCATCGCTCAGCAGAAACGCATCGAGCTGCTCAACGAGGTCGATGAGGAATGTCAGGAGCGGCTGATTCTGGCCGATCAGGGATTGCTGACGCGCGCCCTGTTCAACCTGCTGGAAAACGCGGTCAAGTACAGCCCGGCAGACAGCACGGTGCAACTGACGGTCAGCTGTGATGGGCGGTGGCTGCGCTGCGAATTGTCCGATCAGGGCAAGGGGATTGCCGCCGATGAATTGCCTGACCTGTTCAGCCAGTATCGGCGTTTCTCCTCCGCCCAGGGCATCGACGGCGTGGGCTTGGGTCTGTCGATGGTCAAAGCGGTGATTGATCATCATGGCGGCACGATCGAGTGTCACAGCGTTGTCGATGCGGGAACCACATTCCGCATCGAGTTGCCGCTGATTGCTGAATGAAAAAGGGCACAAAAAAACCGGCTATAACGGCCGGTCTTTTTACATCGGAATAAAACTTATGCACGGATTTGGTTCAACTCATCGATTTAGAAAAAACAATTAAAATCAATAAGTTATAAATCGATTACGGAATTTTGAAGCAAAAGCGTACACAGGTTATCCACAAAATTCAGACAGCCAGCTGGTCACTCGCGGCCGGTGCCTGTGGCGCCGGTGGCAGCGAGCCCATTTCGCGCTGGGTCTTCTCGTTCCATGCCTGCACACGGTCATTCAGATCAGCGATGGCGCGCGGCCCGCTGCCTTCGGCATACATCGGTTCGCCAATGACCACGGTGATCACTCCGGCCTGTTTGCCCCAGCCGATTTTTGGCCAGAATTTGCCGGCATTGTGTGCAATCGGCAGCACCGGAAGCGCCGCATTCACAGCCAATGCGCTGCCACTGCGAGAGAATTTTCCGACAGTGCCGTAGGGGACTCGTGTGCCTTCGGGGAAGATCAGCACCCAGACGTTGTCCTTGAGCAGCTCGTCGCCTTTGGCCGCGACTTGTTTGAGCGCGGCCTTCGGGTTGTCGCGGTCGATGGCGATCGGGCGCAGCATGGCCATGGCCCAGCCGAAGAACGGCACGTAAAGCAATTCGCGCTTGAGCACTTGGCTCAATGGCGAGAAATAAGCGGAGAGAAAGAACGTCTCCCATGTGCTCTGGTGGTTCGATTGAATCACGCAGGGCCGGTCCGGCACGTTTTCCGCGCCTTTGATTTCGTAGCGGATGCCGAGGAACACCTTGGTCAGCCACAGGGCGCAACGGCACCAGTACACGTTGATGAAACGATAGCGCGCCTTGAAGGACAGAAAGGGCGCGATGAAAAAGCTCAGGCTGCACCACAGCAACGCTGTTGTGCCCAGCAGCAGATAAAAAACAAAGATTCTGAAGGCCCGCAGTATCGACATGGCGACGGTTACCGTTACGGGGCAATGCCCCGACTGTTCAAGCGCACTCCCGAGCAATCCCTGGCCAGGAAATTCAGAAGTACTCTAGTTGTGGATAAGTTCTGCGGCAATCGCCGCCAGATCGTCAAAAATCAGAGTGCCAACCGGCAGGGTTTTGCCCTGAGTCTTTTCGCCTTTCCCGGTTTTCACCAAAACTGGCTGTGAATCGACGGCTTTGGCGGCCTCCAGGTCACCAAGGCTGTCGCCGACGAACCAGACGTTGGTCAACGGCACCGTGTAATGCTCGGCAATGGTTTTGAGCATTCCCGGTTTCGGTTTGCGGCAATCGCAACCTTCGTCCGGGCCATGCGGGCAATACACGATCAAACCGACTTCACCGCCCTGCTCCGCGACCAGCTCGCGCAGGCGCGCGTGCATGGCCTCAAGGGTGGCGAGGTCGTAATAGCCGCGAGCAATGCCCGACTGGTTGGTGGCCACCGCCACCGTCCAGCCGGCCTTGCTCAACTGCGCAATCGCTTCGATCGAGCCGGGCAGCGGAATCCACTCCTCCACCGACTTGATGTAGGCATCGGAGTCGTAATTGATCACGCCGTCACGATCGAGAATCAGCAGTTTCAACAGCAATCCCTCAACCCAGCAGCGAAATGTCGGCAACGCCGAGGAACAGGCCACGCAGGCGCGCCAGCAGCGCGTAACGGTTGGCCCGCACATTGGCATCGTCGGCATTGACCATCACCGCGTCGAAGAACGCGTCGACCGGCTCGCGCAGTGCCGCCAGGCGTGCCAGCGATTCGTTGTACTGACGCGCTGCGGCCATTGGCTGCACGGCCTGATCCGCTTGCTGGATCGCCGAGTACAGCGAGAACTCGTTGGCATTGTCGAAATACTTCGCCTCGACCACGGTCGGTACCGAGCCTTCGACTTTGCTCAACAGGTTCGACACGCGCTTGTTCACCGCCGCCAGCGCTGCCGCTTCCGGCAGTTTGCGGAAGGCCTGCACCGCCTGCACACGCTGGTCGAAGTCCAGCGCCGAACCCGGCTTCAGTGCACGCACCGACAGGTAGGTGGCGACGTCGACGCCTTCGTCTTCATAACGCGCACGCAGACGGTCGAAGATGAATTCCAGCACGGCTTCGTTGAGGCCGGCAGCCTTGACCTTGCCGCCGAACGCAGTCACCGCGAAAGCCACGGCGTCGTTCAGGTCCAGATCCAGTTGTTTCTCGATCAGGATACGCAGCACGCCCAGTGCCGCACGGCGCAGGGCATACGGGTCTTTGCTGCCGGTTGGCAGCATGCCGATACCGAAGATGCCGACCAGAGTGTCGAGCTTGTCGGCGATGGCGACGGCTGCACCGGTCAGGGTCGCCGGCAATTCGGCACCGGCACCACGTGGCATGTACTGCTCGTTCAAGGCCAGCGCGACGTCCTGCGGCTCGCCGTCATTGAGGGCGTAGTAGTAACCGGCGACACCTTGCATCTCCGGGAACTCGCCGACCATTTCGGTTGCCAGGTCGCACTTCGACAGCAGGCCCGCGCGGGCAGCCCACGAGGCGTTGCCGCCGATACGTGCGGCTATGTACGCGGCCAGTTTCGATACGCGCTCGGCCTTGTCGTAGACGCTGCCGAGTTTTTCCTGGAACACCACGTTCTGCAGGCGCAGGTTGAAGTCTTCAAGCTTCTGCTTCTTGTCCTGCTTGAAGAAGAACTCGGCGTCGGTCAGGCGTGGGCGAACCACTTTCTCGTTACCGGCGATGATCTGCTGCGGGTCTTTGCTTTCGATGTTGGCCACGGTAATGAAACGTGGCAGCAACTTGCCGTCGGCATCCAGCAGGCAGAAGTACTTCTGGTTGTCCTGCATGGTGGTGATCAGCGCTTCCTGCGGCACGTCGAGGAAGCGTTCCTCGAACGAGCACACCAGCGGCACCGGCCATTCAACCAGCGCAGTCACTTCGTCGAGCAGTGCCGGCGGAACGATCGCCGTGCCTTCCTGACGGGTGGCCAGCTCTTCGGTGCGCTTGCTGATGATCTCGCGACGCTCGTTGGCATCGGCCAATACGTAAGCGGCACGCAGGTCGGCGAGGTAGCTCGACGGCGAACCGATGCGCACGCTCTCCGGATGGTGGAAACGGTGACCACGGGATTCACGGCCAGCCTTCTGCGCGAGGATCGTGCAGTCGATGACCTGGTCACCGAGCAGCATCACCAGCCACTGGGTCGGACGCACGAATTCTTCCTTGCGCGCACCCCAACGCATGCGTTTCGGGATCGGCAGGTCGTTCAGCGAATCTTCGACGATGGTCGGCAGCAGGCTCGCGGTCGGCTTGCCGGCGATGTTCTGGCTGTAGCGCAGTTTCGGACCGCTCTGGTCGATTTCGCTCAGCTCGACGCCGCACTTCTTGGCGAAGCCCAGGGCGGCCTGAGTCGGATTGCCATCAGCGTCGAACGCGGCCTGACGTGGCGGGCCATCGAGGTTGATGCTGCGATCCGGCTGCTGAGTGGCCAGCGCAGTGATCAGCACGGCCAGACGACGTGGCGCGGCATACACGGTTTTGCTTTCGTAGCTCAGGCCGGCGGCTTGCAGGCCCTTGTCGATACCGGCGAGGAACGCATCAGCCAAAGTGTTCAGGGCTTTGGGTGGAAGTTCTTCGGTGCCCAGTTCAACCAGAAAATCTTGCGCACTCATTGTGCAGCCTCCAGCTTGGCCAGTACTTCGTCACGCAGGTCCGGGGTCGCCATCGGGAAGCCCAGCTTGGCGCGGGCCAGCAGGTAGGCTTGCGCAACGGAACGCGCCAGGGTGCGCACGCGCAGAATGTATTGCTGACGCGCAGTCACCGAGATCGCCCGGCGCGCATCCAGCAGGTTGAAGGTGTGCGACGCCTTCAGCACCATTTCGTAGCTCGGCAACGGCAGCGGCTGGTCGAGTTCGATCAGGCGCTTGGCTTCGCTTTCATAGAAGTCGAACAGCTCGAACAGTTTGTCGACGTTGGCGTGTTCGAAGTTGTAGGTGGACTGCTCCACTTCGTTCTGGTGGAACACATCGCCATAGGTGACTTTGCCGAACGGGCCGTCAGCCCAGACCAGGTCGTAGACCGAATCGACGCCTTGCAGGTACATCGCCAGGCGCTCGAGACCGTAGGTGATCTCGCCGGTCACCGGGTAGCACTCGATGCCGCCCGCTTGCTGGAAGTAGGTGAACTGGGTGACTTCCATGCCGTTGAGCCAGACTTCCCAGCCCAGACCCCAGGCGCCGAGGGTCGGCGATTCCCAGTTGTCTTCGACGAAGCGGATGTCGTGTACCAGCGGGTCGAGGCCGACATGCTTGAGCGAGCCCAGGTACAGCTCCTGGAAATTGTCCGGGTTCGGCTTGAGCACGACCTGGAACTGGTAGTAGTGCTGCAGACGGTTCGGGTTTTCGCCGTAACGGCCGTCAGTCGGACGGCGGCTTGGCTGCACGTACGCGGCGTTCCAGGTTTCCGGGCCGATGGCGCGCAGGAAGGTCGCGGTGTGGAAAGTGCCGGCGCCTACTTCCATATCGTAGGGCTGAAGTACCACACAACCTTGCTCGGCCCAGTATTGCTGGAGCGCGAGGATCAAGTCTTGGAAGGTACGCACGGCTGGCGTAGGCTGGCTCACGAAATTCACCTGTTTCTTGGGCTGCGATTTAAAGAGCGGGAGTATACCCGATTCGTTGCTGCGCACGCCCCCTGGAGCCTTATGCCACGCTGCTTTTGGTGTACCGAAGATCCGCTGTACATGGCTTATCACGATCAGGAGTGGGGCACGCCGCTGCGCGATGCGCAGGGTTTGTTCGAGTTGCTTTTGCTCGAAGGGTTCCAGGCCGGGCTGTCGTGGATCACGGTGTTACGCAAACGTGAGCGCTATCGCGAGGTGCTGTTCGGCTTTGACGTGCAGCGCGTGGCGCAGATGAGCGATGCCGAAATCGACGAGCTGATGCTCGACCCGGGCATCATCCGCAATCGCCTGAAACTCAACGCCGCCCGGCGCAATGCCCAGGCGTGGCTGGCGCTGGAGGATCCGGTGGCGTTGCTCTGGTCATTCGTGGGCGACCAACCGATCATCAATCATTTCAAGGATTGCAGCGAAGTCCCGGCGATCACCCCCGAAGCGCTGGCAATGAGCAAAGCGCTGAAAAAAGCCGGCTTCACCTTCGTCGGTCCGACCATTTGCTACGCGCTGATGCAGGCCTCGGGCATGGTCATGGACCACACCCAGGATTGCGACCGCTACGCGCAGCTCGCCAACGCCGGTTAGAATGCCCGCCTCGCGCACAGCACAAAGATCAGGAGTGACCTGTGGAAAAGTTTAAAGGCGCCTTGCTGGTAGGCGCTCTGCGGCTGTTTGCCCTGCTGCCATGGCGGGCCGTGCAGGCCGTGGGTTCGGCGATCGGCTGGATCATGTGGAAAACCCCCAACCGTTCCCGCGACGTGGTGCGGATCAACCTCGCCAAGTGTTTTCCCCAGATGGATGCGGCCGAACGTGAGCGCCTGGTCGGGCAGAGTCTGAAGGACATCGGCAAGTCGCTGACCGAAAGCGCCTGCGCGTGGATCTGGCCGGCGCAGCGCTCGATCGATCTGGTTCGCGAAGTCGAAGGCCTCGATGTGTTGAAAGACGCGCTAGCCTCGGGCAAAGGTGTGGTCGGCATCACCAGCCACCTCGGCAACTGGGAAGTGCTCAACCACTTCTATTGCAGCCAGTGCAAACCGATCATTTTCTACCGTCCGCCGAAGCTCAAGGCAGTGGATGAATTGCTGCGCAAACAGCGCGTGCAACTGGGCAACAAGGTCGCAGCGTCGACCAAGGAAGGCATTCTCAGCGTCATCAAGGAAGTGCGCAAGGGCGGTGCCGTGGGCATTCCCGCCGACCCGGAACCGGCCGAATCCGCCGGGATTTTCGTGCCGTTCTTCGCCACTCAGGCACTGACCAGCAAATTCGTGCCGAACATGTTGGCCGGCGGCAAAGCGGTCGGTGTGTTCCTGCATGCCCTGCGCCTTCCTGACGGCTCGGGCTACAAAGTCATTCTCGAAGCCGCGCCAGAAGCGATGTACAGCACCGATACCGCCGAGTCCTGCGCGGCCATGAGCAAAGTGGTCGAGCGTTACGTCGCGGCGTATCCGAGCCAGTACATGTGGAGCATGAAACGCTTCAAGAAGCGTCCGCCGGGCGAGGCGCGCTGGTACTGAGCAACTTCGATGGGGTGAAGGTTGATGCAGACGGGCTCGCCTTGCTCAATCGGTAGCTCAAGGCGCCTGCCGCTCGAGCTTTTTCAGGAATACCGTCATCTCCTTCTCGGCCTGTTTGTCACCGTGGGCGCGGGCCGCTTCCAGGCCCTGTTCCCAGGCCTGGCGCGCAGCGGCGTGATCGCCTAGCGCCAGCTGCGCCTTGCCCAGCAGCTTCCACGCCGCCGAGTATTTCGGATCGAACGCGACACAACGCTGAAAATGCTCGGCAGCCTTGGCGTTGTCACCCAAGTCCAGATAACCCTTGCCCAGGCCGAAGCGCAGCAGAGCGTTATCCACACCCTTGGCGAGCATTTTTTCCAGGGATTCGAGCATTTTTTGCAACCTCGTTTGAGTGATCGTTCCCACGCTCCGCGTGGGAATGCCTCAATGGACGCTCTGCGTCCGCTTATGGGGCGCAGAGCGTCCCGGGCTGCATTCCCACGCTGAGCGTGGGAACGATCAACCTCAGAAAAAGCTCAACCCCACATGAAACAGCTTCTCCACATCGCGAATATGCTTTTTATCCACAAGGAACAGAATCACGTGGTCGCCCGCTTCGATCACCGTGTCGTCGTGGGCGATGATCACTTTCTCGTTGCGGATCACCGCGCCGATGGTGGTGCCGGGCGGCAGGCCGATCTTCTCGATCGGCTTGCCGATCACCTTGCTCGATTTCGCATCACCGTGGGCAATCGCCTCGATCGCTTCCGCCGCGCCGCGTCGCAGTGAGTGCACGCTGACGATATCGCCTCGACGCACATGGGCAAGCAAAGTGCCGATGGTCGCCAGTTGCGGGCTGATGGCGATATCGATGTCGCCGCCCTGGATCAGATCGACGTAGGCCGGGTTGTTGATGATCGTCATGACCTTCTTCGCCCCCAACCGTTTGGCCAGCAGCGACGACATGATGTTGGCTTCGTCATCATTGGTCAGGGCGAGGAAGATATCGGCGTCGGCGATGTTCTCTTCCAGCAGCAGATCGCGGTCCGAGGCACTGCCCTGCAAGACCACGGTGCTGTCGAGGGTGTCGGAGAGGTAGCGGCAGCGCGCCGGGCTCATCTCGATGATCTTCACCTGATAACGGCTTTCGATGGCCTCGGCCAGGCGCTCGCCGATCTGTCCGCCACCGGCGATGACGATGCGTTTGTAGGTTTCGTCGAGGCGGCGCATTTCGCTCATCACCGCGCGAATGTCTTCGCGGGCGGCGATGAAGAACACTTCGTCATCGGCTTCGATCACCGTGTCGCCCTGAGGCAGGATCGGCCGGTCACGGCGGAAGATCGCCGCCACGCGGGTTTCGACGTTCGGCATGTGCTCGCGCAACTGGCGCAGTTGCTGACCGACCAGCGGCCCGCCGTAATAAGCGCGCACCGCCACCAGTTGCGCCGCGCCTTCGGCGAAGTCGATCACCTGCAAGGCGCCGGGGTGCTGGATCAGGCGCTTGATGTAATTGGTCACGACCTGCTCGGGGCTGATCAGCACGTCCACCGGAATCGCTTCGTTCTGGAACAGTTGTTCCTCGCGATTGAGGTACGACGCTTCGCGCACCCGGGCGATTTTGGTCGGCGTATGGAACAGCGTGTGCGCGACTTGGCAGGCGACCATGTTGGTCTCGTCGCTGTTGGTCACCGCGACCAGCATGTCGGCGTCGTCGGCACCGGCCTGACGCAGCACCGACGGCAGTGAGCCCCGGCCTTGCACGGTGCGGATGTCGAGGCGGTCGCCGAGGTCGCGCAGGCGCTCGCCATCGGTGTCGACCACAGTGATGTCGTTGGCCTCGCTGGCCAGATGTTCGGCCAGCGAACCGCCGACCTGTCCCGCACCGAGGATGATGATTTTCATCCAGTCACTCCATGAATCCGTTTAGCCGCGCGCAGCGGCGATCTTGATCAGCTTGGCGTAGTAGAACCCGTCATGCCCGCCCTGCTGGGCCAGCAACTGGCGACCATGGGGCTGTTTGATGCCGGCCGCGGTGGCCAGATCCAGTTCCCGCGCGCCGGGGGTGCGCTCGAGGAACGCGGCGATGACTTCGGTGTTCTCGGTCGGCAGCGTCGAGCACGTGGCGTAGAGCAGGATGCCGCCGACTTCGAGGGTTTTCCACATGGCGTCGAGCAGTTCGCCTTGCAGTTGCGCGAGGGCTCTGATGTCGTCGGGCTGGCGGGTCAGCTTGATGTCCGGATGGCGGCGGATCACCCCGGTGGCCGAGCATGGCGCGTCGAGGAGGATGCGCTGGAACGGTTTGCCGTCCCACCATTTGTCGATATCGCGACCGTCGGCGGCGATCAGTTCAGCGTCGAGGCCGAGGCGCTCGAGGTTTTCCTTTACGCGCACCAGACGCTTGGCCTCCAGATCCACCGCCACCACCCCGGCCAACGCCGGTTCGGCTTCGAGGATGTGGCAGGTCTTGCCGCCAGGGGCGCAGCAGGCGTCGAGCACCCGCTGCCCCGGCGCCAGATCGAGCAGGTCGGCGGCCAGTTGCGCGGCTTCGTCCTGCACGCTGATCCAGCCTTCGGCGAAACCCGGCAGGCTGCGCACATCGGCGGCGGTTTCAAGGACGATGCCGTCGCGGCTGTAAACGCACGGCGTCGCGGCGATCCCGGCTTCGCCCAGCAACGCCAGATAAGCATCGCGGCCGTGATGGCGACGGTTGACCCGCAGGATCATCGGCGGATGCGCGTTGTTCGCTGCGCAGATGGCTTCCCACTGTTGCGGCCAGAAAGCCTTCAGGGATTTTTGCAGCCAGCGCGGGTGGGCCGTGCGCACCACCGGGTCGCGTTCCAGTTCGGCGAAGATCGTCTCGCTTTCGCGCTGGGCATTGCGCAGCACGGCGTTGAGCAGACCTTTGGCCCAGGGCTTTTTCAGCTTGTCGGCACAACCGACGGTTTCGCCGATGGCGGCGTGCGCCGGCACGCGGGTGTAGAGCAATTGGTACAGACCAACCAGCAGCAACGCCTCGACATCAGCGTCGGCGGCCTTGAACGGTTTCTGCAGGAGTTTTTCCGCCAGTGCCGACAGGCGTGGCTGCCAGCGTGCGGTGCCGAAGGCCAGGTCCTGAGTGAAACCGCGATCGCGATCCTCGACCTTTTCCAGTTGCGTCGGCAGGGAGCTGTTCAGCGAGGCTTTGCCGCTGAGTACGGCAGCGAGGGCCTTGGCGGCGGCCAGACGCGGGTTCATTGCGCATCCACCGCTGCGCCGAGCACGCTGCCGACGGCGAATTTCTCGCGGCGGCTGTTGAACAGGTCGCTGAAGTTCAGCGCCTTGCCGCCGGGCAATTGCAGGCGGGTCAGACACAGCGCTTGTGCACCGCAGGCGACAATCAGGCCGTCCTTGCTGGCGCTGAGGATTTCACCCGGAGCGCCAGTGCCGTCGGCCACGGTCGCGGCCAGCACTTTCAACGCTTCACCATTGAGCGTGCTGTGGGTGATCGGCCATGGATTGAAGGCGCGGACCAGACGTTCCAGCTCCACCGCCGGACGGCTCCAGTCGATGCGTGCTTCGTCTTTGTTGAGTTTGTGCGCGTAGGTTGCGAGTTCGTCGTTCTGCACCTCACCTTGCAGGGTGCCGGCAGCCAGACCGGCAATCGCCTGCACCACAGCGGGCGGCCCCATCTCGGCGAGGCGATCATGCAGGGTGCCGCCGGTATCTTCAGCGCTGATCGGCGTGACGACCTTGAGCAACATCGGCCCGGTATCCAGCCCGGCTTCCATGCGCATCACCGTTACACCGCTTTCGGCGTCGCCGTGTTCAACCGCGCGCTGGATCGGCGCCGCACCGCGCCAGCGTGGCAGCAACGACGCATGGCTGTTGATGCAACCCAGACGCGGAATATCCAGCACCGCTTGCGGCAGGATCAAACCGTAGGCGACCACCACCATCAGATCCGGCTTCAGCGCGGCCAGCTCCGCCTGGGCCTCGGCATTGCGCAAGGTCGGCGGCTGCAACACCTGGATATTATTTTCCAGGGCCAGTTGTTTGACCGGGCTCGGCATCAGTTTTTGCCCACGGCCGGCCGGGCGATCCGGCTGGGTGTAGACCGCGACGATCTCGTACGGGCTGCTCAGCAGGGCCTTGAGGTGTTCAGCGGCGAATTCCGGGGTACCGGCAAAAACAATGCGCAGTGGCTCAGTCATGAAAGGCGTCTCATAAAAAGAAAAAGGCTTGCCGCAGCAAGCCTTTGAAGAGGGGCATCAAGCGTTCTGGCGGTGCAGCTTTTCCAGCTTCTTCTTGATCCGGTCGCGTTTGAGCGTGGACAGGTAATCGACGAACAATTTGCCGTTGAGGTGGTCGCATTCGTGCTGGATGCACACCGCGAGCAGGCCTTCGGCGATCAGCTCATAGGGCTTGCCGTCGCGGTCCAGCGCCTTGATCTTGACCTTCTGCGGGCGGTCGACGTTTTCGTAGAAGCCCGGTACCGAGAGGCAGCCTTCCTGATACTGGTCCATCTCGTCGGTCAGCGGTTCGAACTCGGGGTTGATGAACACCCGTGGCTCGGTACGGTCTTCGGACAGGTCCATCACGACGATACGTTTGTGCACGTTGACCTGGGTCGCGGCGAGGCCGATGCCCGGCGCTTCATACATTGTTTCAAACATGTCGTCGACCAACTGACGCACTTCGTCGTCCACTACAGCCACTGGTTTGGCGATAGTGCGCAGACGCGGGTCCGGAAATTCGAGGATGTTTAAAATGGCCATAGGCTTCGATTGCTGCACACGTTGAGTAAAGTCGGGTCGATGGCCTGGCGGGTCCGAAGATGCAGGCTACCGTTGTGAAGCGTAGCTTCTGAAAAACAGAAGCGAGCCACGGGGGCTCTGACGATTCACGCGAATGCACATGATAAAGGGATTCACTGCATGAGGAAAACACTACTCGCCCTGCTGCTCCTGGCTTCGGCCGGCGCCGCGCAAGGGCAAGTGCAACTCAGGGATGGTTTTCCACAGCAATACACGGTGGTTTCCGGGGACACGCTCTGGGACATTTCCGGCAAATACCTGCGCGAGCCTTGGCAGTGGCCACAACTGTGGCGGGCCAACCCGCAGATCGAAAACCCCAACCTGATCTATCCCGGCGACACGCTGACGCTCAGCTACGTCAACGGCCAGCCGCAACTGACCGTCCATCGTGGCGAGTCGCGCGGCACCATCAAGCTCTCGCCACGGATTCGCGCCAGCCCGGTGGCCGAGGCAATTCCGAGCATTCCGCTGAAATCGATCAACAGCTTTCTGCTGAGCAACCGTATCGTCGACAAGGCCGAAGACTTCGACAAGGCGCCGTACATCGTCGCCGGCGATGCCGAACGGGTGCTCAGCGGTACAGGCGATCGCATCTTCGCGCGCGGCCATTTCGATCCGGAGCAGCCGGTGTACGGCATCTTCCGCCAGGGCAAGGTCTACACCGACCCGCAGACCAAGGAATTCCTCGGCATCAACGCCGACGATATCGGCGGCGGCGAGGTTGTTGCCACCGAAGGCGACGTCGTCACCCTCGCCTTGCAACGCACCACCCAGGAAGTGCGCCTCGGTGACCGCTTGTTCGGCGGTGAAGAACGTCTGATCAATTCAACGTTCATGCCCAGCGCGCCGAAGCGTTCCATCGACGGGCTGATCATTGATGTGCCACGCGGCGTCACGCAGATCGGTGTGATGGACGTGGTTACCCTGAACAAAGGCAAACGTGACGGTCTGGCCGAAGGCAATGTTCTGGCGGTGATGAAAACCGGCGAAACCGTACGTGATCGGATCACCGGCCAGCCGCTGAAAATTCCCGATGAACGCGCCGGCCTGCTGATGGTGTTCCGCACCTACGACAAACTCAGTTACGGCCTGGTCCTCAATGCTTCACGCTCGCTGGCGGTGCTCGACAAGGTGCGAAATCCGTAAGCTTGCTTAACAAGTTACCAACAGAGTTATCCACAGCTTGTTCCGAATGGTTCGGAGCATAGAACGGTCAAGGATGATCCATTCATGTTGTCTGTCAGTACGGCCATTTCCCCGGCGGAACTGGAAGCGCGTCTGCGCCTGCACCGCATGCCGGATATCGGCCCCAAGCGTTTTGCCAAACTGCTCGAAGCCTTCGGCTCGGCGTCCAAAGCCTTCAGCGCGCCGGCCAGTGCCTGGCGCTCACTGGGGTTGCCGGCGGCCTGCGCCGAAGCACGGCGTTGTCCAACGGTGCGCGACGGCGCCAGCCACGCAATGCGCTGGCTAGAGCACCCCGGCCAACATTTACTGATGTGGGACCAAGCGGATTATCCAGCGTTGCTGGCGCAAATTGCCGATCCGCCGCCGCTGTTATTCGTCGCGGGCGATCCGTCGATTCTGGAAAAACCGCAACTGGCGATGGTCGGCAGCCGCCGCGCTTCCCGCCCGGGCATGGACACGGCGGCGGCGTTTTCCCGCAGTCTGGCCGGGGCCGGTTTTGTCATCAACAGTGGTCTGGCGCTGGGCATCGATGCCGCTGCCCACCAGGCTGCTCTGGATGTTGGCGGCTTGACCGTGGGTGTGCTCGGCACGGGGCTGGAAAATTTTTATCCACAACGCAATAAACGCCTGGCCGAGGCGATGATTGCCTCGGGCAGCGCGGTGCTCTCGGAGTTTCCGTTGGACGCCGGGCCGAGCCCGAGCAACTTCCCCCGGCGCAACCGCATTATCAGCGGGTTGTCCCTTGGCGTGCTGGTGGTCGAGGCCAGCGTTGCCAGCGGTTCGTTGATCACCGCGCGGCTGGCAGCCGAACAGGGCCGCGAGGTTTATGCCATTCCGGGCTCGATCCATCACCCCGGCGCGCGCGGTTGTCACCAGTTGATTCGCGACGGGGCGGTGCTGGTGGAGACTATCGAACACATCCTCGAAGCCCTGCGCGGCTGGCAGCAGCCACTGTTATCCACGGCGGCGGCGAAGGCCGAACACCCGTTGCTGGCGCTGCTGCACGCGGCGCCGCACACCAGCGAGGCCTTGGCCGCGAGCTGTGGCTGGGCGTTGCCGAAAGTGCTGGCAACGTTGACCGAGCTGGAAATCGAAGGCCGTGCGGTATGCGAAAACGGTCGCTGGCTGGCGCGGTCGAGCTAGGTTTTACGAGGAAGATCGGTAAACTGCGCGAAACCTGTTTGTGGAGAGTTTTTTCATGGTCAACAGTTGGCGTGTGCAACAAGCCGCGCGTGAAGTTCGCGCCGGCGCGGTGATTGCCTATCCAACCGAAGCCGTCTGGGGGCTGGGTTGCGACCCGTGGAATGAAGACGCGGTGGACCGCTTGCTGGCGATCAAGAATCGCTCGGTGAGCAAAGGGCTGATCCTGGTCGCCGACAATATCCGCCAGTTCGATTTCCTGTTCGAGGACTTCCCCCAGGACTGGATCGACCGCATGGCCAGTACCTGGCCGGGGCCGAACACCTGGCTGGTGCCGCACCAGAACCTGTTGCCGGAATGGGTCACAGGCGTGCATGACACCGTGGCGCTGCGGGTCAGCGATCACCCGCAGGTGCGCGACCTGTGCTCGCTGGTCGGGCCATTGATTTCCACATCGGCCAACCCCCAGGGGCGACCGCCGGCGCGCACGCGTTTGCGCATCGAGCAGTATTTCCGTGGTCAGGTCGATCTGGTGCTGGGCGGCAGCCTTGGCGGGCGCAAGAATCCCAGCGTGATCCGCGACCTGGCCACCGGTAACGTCGTTCGTCCTGACTGACGCCATTCTTTTTATTTTTGCGGACTCCTCGGCGCTTTCGACGAGGAGTTCTGCGCATGCCCGCAGTTTATTCCCGCATTTGTTAAAACTTGGCCGTTGCCATTGTTCTTGCATGCGTCAGACGAATCTTTGAGTCTGAAATATCTGTAAGTTTTCCCACGTGATTATCAGAACGCGTGCAGTGACGATATTTCCAAAAGCATCCATTCTTTCAATGTGCTTGAAGCAACTTCGAAATATTAATGGCTGCGGAGAAGTAATGGATATTACGGATTTACACCTCAAGGATTATCTGCAGGGCTTTCAGGAGACGCTCAAGAATCAACAGGCCGACTATCGTGTAGCCATTCTTGAGGCAGGATCGGATGCCGGGGAATTTGAACGCTTCATCAATCGACAGTTTCGCCTGCGATTGCAGCATTACATGCTCACCTCCAGAGCCCGGGCGCTGGAAACCCGACTGGCGATCACCTCACGCAGCACGCACTTTCTGTTGTATCAGCGTGATCAGCTTATTGCGGTGCTGCGGGCAACTCCGGCGCCCTTCGAATGGGCTTCACTGGCGCAGCATCATGTGTCTCCCACTGTGGCATTGGCACGGCATGTCGAGTTCAGCCGTCTGATCACCCATTCCCAGCAGCACCGGCCGGTGTCGGTCAATGGTCTGCTTGCCACCGCTGCGGAATGGGCGATCGATCGCGGATATCACGGGGTAACGGCCTTGTGCAGATCGCCACAGCGGCAACTGTATCAGCGCTTCGGCCTGACACCGATCGCTTCGCACGCCATGCATATCGAGCAGCGTGCCCGGGGCGATTATTGGCTGTTATCCGCCGAATGGCGTCAAATCCTCATGGCACTGGATCAGCCTGTGAACATCAACGCACATCAGCCGGAGTATCGTGATGTCTATCACCGTCAGTATTGATCCGCCAATAATCGAAGAGTGGGCGGAGAAATGGCTTGTATACGAGTCGAAGAAGTTGCGCAGGAAGTTTGCCGGTCGTAGGCCAGCGGCGAAGAAACTTCACCGCAAGATGTACTTGATATAGCTGAAAGATACTCGGCGAACTCATGGAAGAGTTCGCCGAGTATCAACTTGAGGCTTTATGGCAGCAGAATTGTGGAACCGGTCGTGCGCCGTGCCGACAGTTCGGTTTGTGCTTTCGCCGCATCCGCCAGTGCATGGCGCTGGCTGATGTCGACCTTCAGCTTGCCGCTGATGATCATCTCGAACAGCTCGTCGGCCATGCGTTGCAGGTTCTCGGCGTTGTTGGCGTAGGTCGCCAGCGTAGGCCGGGTGACGTAGAGCGAACCCTTTGCGGCGAGAATGCCCAGATTGACGCCGTCGACCGCGCCCGAAGCATTGCCGAAACTCACGACCAGGCCCCGAGGTGCGACGCTGTCCAGGGATGTTAGCCAAGTGTCCTTGCCGACGCCGTCATACACCACCGGGACTTTCTTGCCGTCAGTCAGTGCCAGCACGCGCTCGGCAACGTTTTCATGGCTGTAGTCGATGGTGGCCCAGGCGCCGTTGGCTTTGGCCAGCTCGGCTTTCTCCTTCGAGCTGACGGTGCCGATCAGCTTCACGCCCAGCGCTTTGGCCCATTGGCAGGCCAGCGAGCCGACGCCACCGGCTGCGGCGTGGAACAGAATGGTTTCGCCGCCCTGCAGTTGGTACGTCTGGCGCAGCAGGTATTGCACGGTCAGGCCCTTGAGCATGACGCCGGCGGCAGTTTCGAAACTGATTTCATCGGGCAGGTGCACCAGATTGTCCTGCGGCAGCACATGCAGCTGGCTGTAGGCGCCGAGCGGGCCGCTGCCGTATGCGACGCGATCGCCGACCTTGAACCGGGTGACGTCGCTGCCCACCGCTTCGACCGTGCCGGCACCTTCCGAGCCCAGGCCGGACGGTAACGCGGGTGGTGCATAGAGGCCGCTGCGGTAATAGGTGTCGATGAAGTTCAGGCCGATCGCCTGGTTGGCCACGCGCACCTGATTCGGCCCGGGTGCAGCGGGTTCGTAGTCGACATATTCGAGCACTTCGGGACCGCCGTGGGCGCGGAACTGGATACGCTTTGCCATCTGCCTGCTCTCCTTGGGTCGTTGCTAAGCCCTCTATCCAACTCCCCTGCTTGATCTTCGTCAACTGCGGCGCGCCGGTCTGCGATGGTATGCTACGCGCCCATTTGCGCCGCCCGCCTGCCGGGGCGCCGCCCGATTCAAGGTGAAGCCATGACGACCCGCACCGACGCCGTAAAGGCCTATCTGCTCGATCTGCAAGACCGCATCTGCGCTGCACTGGAAACCGAAGACGGCGGCAAATGCTTCGTCGAAGACGCCTGGACCCGGCCGGCGGGCGGTGGCGGGCGCACCCGCGTGCTGGAAAACGGCACGCTGATCGAAAAGGGCGGCGTCAATTTTTCCCACGTGTTCGGCAGCGGCCTGCCGCCCTCGGCCAGTGCCCATCGGCCGGAACTGGCCGGGCGTGGCTTCGAGGCGCTCGGCGTGTCGCTGGTGATCCACCCGCACAACCCGCATGTGCCGACCTCCCACGCCAACGTGCGTTTTTTCATTGCTGAAAAAGAAGGCGAAGAACCGGTCTGGTGGTTCGGCGGCGGTTTCGACCTGACCCCGTACTACGGCGTTGAAGAAGACTGCATTCATTGGCACCGCGTCGCCGAGCAAGCCTGTGCGCCGTTTGGTGCGGACGTCTATCCGCGTTACAAGGCCTGGTGCGACACCTATTTCCATATCAAGCATCGTCATGAGCCGCGCGGCATTGGCGGTCTGTTCTTCGACGATCTGAACGAGTGGGATTTCGACACCAGCTTCGCCTTCATGCGCGCCATCGGCGACGCCTACATCGAGGCCTACCTGCCGATCGTGCAGCGGCGCAAGAATGACGCGTTCACCGCACAGCAGCGCGAATTCCAGGAATTCCGCCGTGGCCGCTACGTCGAATTCAACCTGGTTTACGACCGTGGCACGCTGTTCGGCTTGCAGTCGGGTGGCCGTACCGAATCGATTCTGATGTCGCTGCCACCGCAAGTGCGCTGGGGCTATGACTGGAAGGCCGAGCCGGGCAGCGCAGAAGCGCGCCTGACCGAGTATTTCCTGCAGGATCGTGACTGGCTGGCCGAGGCCTGAGGACGGGTGATGGATCGTTACGTTGTTTTCGGTAATCCGATTGGCCACAGCAAGTCGCCGATGATTCACCAGTTGTTCGCCGAACAGACCGGCCAGCGCCTCGACTACAGCACGCTGCTCGCGCCGCTGGATGATTTTACCGGCTGCGCCACGGCGTTCTTTCGCGAAGGGCGCGGCGCCAATGTGACGGTGCCGTTCAAGGAAGACGCTTACCGTCTGGCCAACAGCCTGACCGCCCGCGCGCAGCGCGCCGGTGCGGTGAACACCTTGAGCAAACTGGAAGATGGTTCGCTGCTCGGCGACAACACCGATGGCGCCGGCCTGGTCCGCGATCTGACGGTGAATGCCGGGTTCAGCCTGACCGGCAAGCGCATCCTTTTGCTCGGCGCCGGCGGCGCGGTGCGCGGTGCGCTGGAGCCATTGCTGGCGGAGAAGCCGGCCTCGGTGATCATCGCCAATCGCACCGTGGACAAGGCTGAACTGCTGGCCGAGTTGTTCTGCGACCTCGGGCCGGTGTCGGCCAGTGGTTTCGACTGGCTGCGCGAGCCGGTGGACGTGATCATCAACGCCACTTCCGCCAGCCTGACCGGTGACGTGCCACCGATTGCGCCAAGCCTGATCGAGCCAGGCCAGACGCTGTGCTACGACATGATGTACGGCAAGGAACCGACCGCGTTCTGCCGCTGGGCCACTGAGCACGGCGCGGCGCTGGCGATGGATGGTCTGGGCATGCTCGCCGAGCAGGCGGCCGAGGCGTTCCTGCTGTGGCGCGGCGTACGCCCGGATACCGCGCCGGTACTCGCCGAGCTGCGCCGCCAACTGGCCCTTTAAGCTTTGCTCCCACATTGAAATACGATCAATGTGGGAGCGAGCCTGTTCGCGAATCGCATCACCACCAATGTCAGCTCAATCCTCAAACCTGATCGGGCACTTCTCCGCCCCCTCCAGCTTCCTCAACTCCTCCACCACTGGCGGCCGCGCCCGGCGCAAGGTCAGGCTGCGACCCTGGCCCAGCAGCCGTCGCGCTTCCTGATGCAGCATCTCTACCCCTGAATAATCGATGAAGTTGATCTGCTGTGCCTCGATTACCACCCGCGCGCCATGCAGGCGTTGCAGGCGCACCTGCAGGTAATGGCTGGCGCCGAAAAAGATCGAACCGCCCACGCGCAGCACATCGTCGTCACCGTCGCGCCAATGCTGCACCCGTGGCTGCGAGGTGCGCTTGAGGTAAAAGAACAACGACGCCAGCACCCCGGCGTAAATCGCCGTCTGCAATTCCAGCAGCAAGGTCGCGAGGCAGGTCAGGGCCATCACCACGAACTCGGCGCGGCTGACCCGCAGTAAAGCGCGAATGCCGCGATGATCGACCAGACCCCAGGCAATCAACAGGATGCTGCCGGCCATGGCGGGGATCGGAATATGCGCGATCAGCCCCGCGCCGAACACCGCAAACAGCGCCACCCAGAGCGCCGAGAACACTCCGGCCAGTGGCGAGCAGGCACCCGCCTCGTAACTCAGACCTGAGCGGGTAAACGATCCGGCGGACAGCGACCCGGAAAAGAACGCACCGACAATGTTCGACAGACCCTGTGCGCGGACTTCCTGATTGGCGTCGAGCAACTGTTGCGAGCGCGCCGATATCGAACGGGCGATCGACAGACTGGTGACCAGCCCGAGCATGCCCACCGCCACGGCGCTCGGCAGCAGGCGCAGGATCACCTCCAGATCCAGCGGCAAGGCGCTCAGCGGCGGCAGGCGTCCGACGAAGGCGCTGACCAGATGCACATGACCGAACATCGCCGGCCAGATCCACACCAGCAGACTGGCCAGCACCAGCGTGAGCAACAGCGTCGGCCAGCGCGGCAGAAGTTTTTTCAGGGCCACGCCGACGATCACTGTAGCAACGCCGAGCATCAGCGAAGGCTTATCCACAGCCCCCAGATGTCGCAGCAGATCCATCAGGCTGGCGAGCGCTGTGGTGTTGGCCGGCAATTCCAGGCCGAGCAGATTGGGCAATTGCCCGATGGCGATCACCACGGCGGCACCGAGGGTGAAGCCGAGCACTACCGAATGCGAAACGAAATTCACCAGTGCGCCAAAACGCAGCAAGCCGAGCAACCATTGGAAAATCCCCGCAAGGAACGTCAGCAGCAGGATCAGAGTGATGTAGTCCTCGGACGCCGGCACCGCGAGCGGGCTGACGCTGGCGTACAGGACAATCGAAATCGCCGCCGTCGGGCCGCAGATCAGATGCCATGACGAACCCCACAGGCAGGCGATCAATACCGGAATGATTGCGGCGTACAGCCCGTATTCCGGTGGCAGCCCGGCGATCAGTGCGTAGGCAATCGACTGGGGTAAGGCGAGAATCGCACCGCTGAGGCCGACGATCAGGTCCCGCCCGACGCTGGCGCGGGTTTGCCGTGGCAACCAGCTCAGGAAAGGGAAAAGTGAATGACGGCTGGGGAAGGCCATGGGTCCTCGCGGTTGGGGGTTTTTCAGGCAAGCCTATCAGGACACAGCAATCATTGTGGCGAGGGGATTTATCCCCGATGGGCCGCGAAGCGGCCCCAAACCCAGAGTTCTCGGTGAGTCAGGTATATCGAGTTCACGGATCTTGCGACTGCTTCGCAGCCGATCGGGGATAAATCCCCTCGCCACAGCTAAGTGGTCGACAGTCAGGTGGCATTACAGTTTGGCTTTCACCGCCACCAACGCATCCTTGCCATCCACGGTCTTCACCCCATCCAGCCACTTGTCCAGCACCGCCGGGTTGGCTTTGATCCACGCCTTCGCCGCTTCGGCATTGCTGACCTTCTTGTTCACCACCTCGGCCATGATGCTGTTCTCCATGTCCTGAGTGAACGACAGATTGGTCAGCAACTTGCCCACATTCGGGCAGGCCTCGGCGTAGCCCTTGCGGGTCAGGGTGAAAACGTTGCCAGTGTCGCCGAAGTATTTTTCGCCGCCCTTGAGGTAACGCATTTTCAGCTGCACGTTCATCGGGTGCGGGGTCCAGCCGAGAAAGGTGACGAATTTCTGTTTCTTCACCGCCCGCGACACTTCGGCGAGCATCGCCTGTTCGCTGGACTCGATCAGCTTCCACTGCCCCATGTTGAAGTCATTCTTCTTGATAATTTCCTGCAACGAAATGTTCGCCGGCGCGCCTGATCCGATGCCGTAGATCTTCTTGTCGAACTTGTCGGCGAATTTGTTCAGGTCGGCAAAATCATGCACACCCGCCTCCCAGACATAGTCGGGGACGGCGAGGGTGAATTCGGTGCCTTCGAGGTTTTTCGCCAATTGCGTCACATCACCGGTGGCGACGAACTTGTCATAGAAGCCCTGCTGCGCCGGCATCCAGTTGCCGAGGAACACGTCCACCTGGCCATCCTTCAAGCCGCCGAAGGTGATGGGCACCGCAAGGGTGTCGACTTTGGCCTTATAGCCCATGCCGTCCAGCAGAAACCCGGTGATGGCATTGGTCGCGGCGATGTCGCTCCAGCCCGGATCGGCCATCTTCACGGTTTCGCAACTTTGCTCGGCGAAGGCCGAGGCGCTGCTCAATGCGATCAGGCCAACGGTGACAGCTGTGGATAACTTGCGCATGGACTTCCCCTTAACGTTATTGGTTTTGGCAGGGTTGTGGATAACGGGCCTTGCGCTCCAGATCATCAAGGTCGATGTGGTTGCGCATGTACTGCTGACTGGCATCGACCAGCGGCTGGTGGTCCCAGCTCTTCAGCTTGCCGATGGTTAACGCATCGGCGACGAAACGGCGTCGGCGCTGGCTGGCCAGTACGTCCCGATGGATCGCCGGAATGTCCCACTTGGCCCGCGCTTCAGCGAGAAAATCGTCGAACAGCTGACGATGTTGCGGCGATTGGCTCAGTTCCTCTTCTTCGCGCGGATCGTTATCCACATCGAAGAGTAGGCACGGGTCGCTTTCGCTGTAGATAAATTTGTAGGCGCCCCGGCGAATCATCATCAGCGGGCTGACAGTGCCTTCGGCCATGTATTCGCCGAACACCTCGTCATGCCCGCCCTGCCCTTGCAGGTGCGGCAGCAACGAACGGCCGTCCAGTGGCAGGCCCGGCTCAAGCGTGCCACCGGCCAGATCCACGAACGTCGGCAGCAGGTC
Organism: Pseudomonas sp. Sample_11; assembly: GCF_004307505.1. Classification (NCBI taxonomy): domain Bacteria; kingdom Pseudomonadati; phylum Pseudomonadota; class Gammaproteobacteria; order Pseudomonadales; family Pseudomonadaceae; genus Pseudomonas; species Pseudomonas sp. Sample_11. The sequence goes on along the minus strand of NZ_RCOD01000066.1, from coordinate 12,759 downwards.
GGCGGTGGAAACCGCGGCGCTGACCCGGCCCGCCTCGAATTGTCCCGGTGCGCTGATCAACAGCGGCACCCGCGCGGCCATCTCGAACCAGTGCATTTTGTACCAGAGGCCTTTCTCGCCGAGCATGTCGCCATGGTCACCGGAGAAGACGATGATGGTGTCATCGATCAGCCCGGTTTCCTCAAGGGTTTGCAGCAGTTTGCCGACATTGGCGTCGATATAGCTGCAAGCGCCGAAGTAGGCGCGACGGGCATCGCGGATCTTATCCACAGGCAGCGGCTTGTCCCACAGGTCGTAAACCTTGAGCAGACGTTGCGAGTGCGGATCGAGTTCGTCCTGATTCAAGGCTGTAGGCAACGGAATATCAGCATCGTCATACAGATCCCAGAAAGCCTTGGGAATCGTGTACGGATCGTGCGGGTGGGTCATCGACACAGTCAGGCAGAACGGCTGATCGCCGTCCTCGCGAATGTGATCGAACAGATATTGCTGCGCCTTGAACACCACCTCTTCGTCGAAATCCAGCTGATTGGTGCGCACGCACGGCCCGGCCTGCAATACCGAAGACATGTTGTGATACCAGCTCGGCCTTACGTCCGGCTCGTCCCAGTTCACCGCCCAACCGTAATCGGCCGGGTAGATGTCGCTGGTCAGGCGTTCTTCATAACCGTGCAACTGGTCCGGCCCGCAGAAATGCATCTTGCCGGACAGCGCGGTGCGGTAGCCGAGACGCCGCAGGTAATGCGCGTAAGTCGGAATGTCGGCAGGGAAATCAGCGGCGTTGTCGTAAGCTCCGATCTTGCTCGGCAACTGCCCACTGACCAGGGTGAAGCGCGACGGTGCGCACAGCGGGCTGTTGCAATAGGCAGCATCGAACACCACGCCTTGGGCGGCGAGGCGGGACAGATTCGGCAGTTTGATCGGCGATGGGCCGTAGAACGGCAACATTGGCGCGGCCATTTGATCGGCCATGATGAAAAGAATGTTCTTGCGCTTCATGTGATCGCGGCATTCCATGTTGAATATTTATGCGAGAGTGCTGCGATCGAGCATGGATTCCATGCCTGTTCCGGTAAAGCCCGCGCCGGACAATGACTAGGATAAGTACAGCTTATGTATGACGCCCTCGGTGACCTCTCCCTCGATCTGCTGCGCGCTTTTGAAGCGGCGGCCCGCCATCGCAGTTTTACCGCTGCTGCGGTGGAGCTTGGCACCACGCAGCCTGCGATCAGCCAGCAAATGAAACGTCTGGAAGAGCAGCTCGGTACGCGCCTGTTCGACCGGATTTACCGGGGTATCGAGTTGACAGAGGTTGGCGCCCTGCTGTTCGAGCAAGTTACCCTCGGTTTGCAGAATATCGATGCAGGATTGAGCGCAATCAGCACGCAGCAGCAACATGAAGTGCTGCAAGTGGCCACGGATTTCGCTTTTGCCGCTTATTGGTTGATGCCGCGCCTGCACCGCTTTCACGAGGCCAATCCGCATATCGATGTCAGCCTGGTCACCAGTGAGCGCAATCACAACATGCTGCGCACCGACATCGACGTGGCGATCCTGTTTGGCGATGGTCGATTCAAGCAGGGCGAGAGCCACTGGCTGTTCAGCGAAGAAGTGTTCCCGGTGTGCAGTCCGCTGCTGCTCAAGGAGCGTTCATTGCCGTTGCCCGCGCAGGCACTGCTGGAATTTCCGCTGTTGCATCTGCGTGGGGAAAACAGCAGCAACTGGTTCGACTGGAGTGGCTTGTTTCGTCAATTGGGCCTGACTACGCCGCCAGCGCCGGGGCAATTGCGCTTCGACAATTACACCTTGCTGATTCAGGCGGCGATTGGCGGACAAGGCGTGGCGATTGGCTGGCGGCACCTTGTGGATAACTTGCTGGTGCAGGGTTTGCTGTGCCGGCCGCTGGCAGAAACTACGCTGTCGCGGCTGGGGTATTACGTGGTGTTGCCGCAACGCAAGCGTCGGGGTGCGTTGATTCAGGAATTTGTTGATTGGTTAATGGCGGAACAGGCCAGCAGTGCCGAATCGCTTAACGGTCTGGCCCTGCCCTCGATTGCGATGTGAAGAGCAAAAGATCGTCCGATCTTTTACGAATCAGAAGCCGCCACAAAATTCACATGCTGCCCCACATGCAGGTTCAACCGCAGCTCGTCGGCGATGCCCACCGCCACGCGGTTCAATCGCTCCAGCGGTTCGGCCAGCCCCGGTTCGAGATTGCCGCCGACCTGACTGAAGTGCTCGATGGTCAACCCGGCCACGCCATGCGGCGCATTGACCAAGGTCCAGCGCAGTGAGCTGCTTTGTACCGCCTCAAGGATTTCTTCGGCAGCGTGACGTTGCAGACGCTCGTCATTGTCAGGCTCGTCGAGCACACCGAAGTTGCCGACCAGAAACAGGCGCGGCACGCTGGCCAGTTGCAAACCTTCGACCAGCGCGTCGACTGCCAGCACTTGTTCCACCGGCCCCAGCGTCACCGAGCGCTCGACATGATCGCTGCTGAACGGCAACCCCGGAGCGTCCAGCAGGCAGATCACCGCCGAGCTTCCGGCGACGCTTTGATTGACCCGCTCGGCATCGAACAGATCGCCGGTCTTGGTGCGCAACCCCGGACGCGGCGCAAGTGCGGTGAGATCGTCGAGGATGGCGATGACTTCGTGTTGGCGACGGAGCAATTCAGCCATCAATGCACCGCCCAAGCTGGCCATGGCACCATAAAGCACCACTTTGACCACTGGGGTCTCGGCATTTTTCATGGCTGTTTTCCTTATAGTTGTCCTATATGACCTGTGACGGTGGAAACAGCCAAGGGTTCGAACCGATTGAGAGGCGACACGATGCAAGGGATCAAGGGCTATCACGCCCATGTCTATTTCGACGCGCAAACCATCGACCAGGCGCGGGCCTTGTGCGAACAGGCCGCGCAGTTGTTTGCGTTGAAGATGGGCCGCGTGCACGAACGCCCGGTGGGGCCGCACCCCGACTGGAGCTGCCAACTGGCTTTCGGTCCCGAGCTGATTGGCGAGGTGCTGCCATGGCTGGCACTCAACCGCAAAGGCCTGGTGGTGTTCCTGCATCCGGACACTGGCAATGACTTGCTCGACCACACCGAACACGCGATCTGGATGGGCGCGGTGCGGCCCTTGGACCTGTCGATTTTTTAACCAGATGCTGACGCTGAACTGATAACGGATATGTCCAGACTGCCAGCCAGCGCTGACTGTCCGTTTATCCGCATCGCTACCAACCCCGTATTCATTGGCTGTCGTCGCATCCGACCGCCGGTTGATCATTCATTGATCGCTTTCGCGCCCGAAAGGTAGCTGAAAGCTTCCCCGATTAGGATCGCCCCACTCCCGGCAACAGACCGGTTGGCCCAAGCCCTGTGTTTTTTCCACAGGCCCGGCCCAATTAACAACAACAATGGTGATTCTGATGTCTTCTGCAACCCGCCGTTTCTCCCGCTTCCTGCTGGTCACTCCGCCCGTACGCCTCGCGCCTCCCGTTCTGCGCTGATCCCGCCCGATCCGCTCATTCCATTAGCCGCGCTACGCCTGGAGTATTCCCATGCTGACTTTCCTTGGCTTCGCCATGGTCATCACGTTCATGTTCCTGATCATGACCAAGCGCCTGTCCGCGCTGATCGCCCTGATCATCATCCCGATCCTGTTCGCGCTGTTCGGTGGTTTCGCGCCGAAAATCGGCCCGATGATGCTTGAAGGCATCACCAAACTGGCGCCGACCGGCGTGATGTTGATGTTCGCCATTCTGTATTTCGCCCTGATGATCGACTCCGGCCTGTTCGACCCGGCCGTGCGCAAAATTCTCAAACTGGTCAAGGGCGACCCGTTGAAAGTTTCGGTCGGCACCGCCGTTCTGGCGCTCGTCGTTTCCCTCGATGGTGACGGCGCGACCACTTACATGATCTGTGTGGCCGCCATGCTGCCGCTGTACAGCCGCATCGGCATGAGCCCGCGAATCATGGCCGGTCTGATCATCCTCGCCGGTGGCGTGATGAACATGACCCCGTGGGGCGGCCCGACCGCCCGCGCGGCGAGTGCCCTGCATGTCGACCCGTCGGACATTTTCGTACCGATGATCCCGGCCATGGCCGCCGGTGTCTTGGCGATCCTGGTGATTGCCTACTTCTACGGCAAGCGTGAACGTGCCCGCCTCGGCGAGCTGCACTTGGTCGGCGATGAGATCGATCACAGTGAAATCAGCGTCTCGCAATTCCCCGACGCACGCCGTCCGAAGCTGATCTGGTTCAACGCCGCACTGACTTTCGGCCTGATGTGCACGCTGATCGGCGGCCTGTTGCCGCTGCCGGTGCTGTTCATGGTGGCGTTCAGTATCGCCATGATCGTCAACTACCCATGCCTGCAAATGCAGAAGGATCGCGTCGCCGCGCATTCCGGCAGCGTGCTGGCAGTGGTCGGGCTGATCTTTGCGGCCGGTATCTTCACCGGTATCCTGTCGGGCACCGGCATGGTCGATGCGATGTCGAAGAGCCTGTTGGCGGTGATTCCGGATTTCCTCGGCCCGTACCTGGCGGTGATCACGGCACTGGTGAGCATGCCGTTCACCTTCTTCATGTCCAACGATGCGTTCTATTACGGTGTATTGCCGGTGCTGACCGAAGCGGCCAGCCACTATGGGATCACTGCGGTGGAAATGGCCCGTGCCTCGATCGTCGGCCAGCCCGTCCACTTGCTGAGCCCGTTGGTGCCGTCGACCTATCTGTTGGTGGCGCTGGCCGGCATCGATTTCGGTGATCACCAGCGTTTCACCCTGAAATGGGCGATCCTGGTGTGCATCTGCATTTTGATTGCTGCACTGCTGTTGGGGACTTTCCCGATGTTCAGCACTCTATAAGCCCAAGACTCACCGTTACGGGTCCCGGCTTCGCGGTTTGAAGCCCGGACCTTTTTCGGTTCAACAATTGCTCAAAGGAATACACATGGATTGGCTGACCAACCCCGAAATCTGGGTTGCCTTCTTTACCCTGACCGCCCTGGAAATCGTCCTCGGTATCGATAACATCATCATGATTTCGATCCTGGTCAGCCGCATGCCGAAACACATGCAGCAGCGCACGCGGATCTTCGGTCTTGGCCTGGCCATGATCACCCGGATCCTGTTGCTGCTGTCGATCACCTGGGTCATGCGCCTCACTGCCGATCTTTTCGAAGTGTTCGGCCAGGGCATCTCCGGCCGCGACCTGATCCTGTTCTTCGGTGGCCTGTTCCTGTTGTGGAAGAGTTCGCAGGAGATGTACCACGCGCTGGAAGGTGAAGATGAAAGCGACGACGCGCCGTCGGGCAAGGGCGGCAACTTCCTCTACACCATCATCCAGATCGCGATCATCGATATCGTCTTCTCGCTGGACTCGGTGATCACTGCCGTCGGCATGGTTTCCCACGTGCCGGTGATGGTCGCGGCGATCATCGTGGCGGTGCTGGTGATGATGCTGGCGTCGGGCAAAATCAGCGAATTCATCGACAAGCACCCGTCGCTGAAAATGCTCGCCCTGTCCTTCCTGCTGGTGGTCGGTACCGTGCTGATCGCCGAATCGTTCGACGTGCACGTGCCAAAAGGCTACGTCTACTTCGCCATGGCGTTCTCGCTGGCGGTTGAGGCTATCAACATCAAACTGCGCGGCGCGATGGCCCGGAAAAAGAAACAGCAGGATCCGGTGAAACTGCGCAAGGATGTGCCGGGCCAGTAACCCGGTAGTCCCGGCAGCACGCTACACCCTGTGGGAGCGAGCCTGCTCGCGAAGACGGAGTGCCAATCGACAACAATGTTGGCTGGCCCACCGCTTTCGCGAGCAGGCTCGCTCCCACATTTGTTTGTGCAGCATTCAGGCACCGCGGACCCTGTGGGAGCTGGCTTGCCAGCGATAGCGGAATGTCAGGCGACATCAATGTTGGTTGTGCCGACGCCATCGCTGGCAAGCCAGCTCCCACAGGGGCGGCGTTGATTTAAATGGGAGTGTATGAAGCGCTTCTCATGACACTTTTGTTTCAATCCACGCTTTAGCTGTGCAATGCTGGCGCCGAGACCGTTCGCCAACTACAGCTTAAGTATCAAGAACGTAGAAACCGCGCGGTGCCGTTCACTTGCCCCTCTGGGGCGCTGCTACTACAGGGGGTCTGCATGCTCACCCTGCTCAATCTGCTGTCCGCCGTCGCCCTGTTGATCTGGGGCACGCACATCGTCCGAACCGGCATCCTGCGGGTTTACGGCACTAATCTGCGACATGTGATCGGCCAGAACATGTCGAAGAAATGGCTGGCGTTCATCGCCGGTATTCTCGTCACTGCCATGGTGCAGAGCAGCAACGCCACGGCGATGCTGGTCACTTCGTTTGTCGGTCAGGGCCTGATGGCGCTGACCCCGGCGCTGGCGACCATGCTCGGCGCCGATGTCGGCACCGCACTGATGGCGCGGGTGCTGACCCTCGATCTGTCGTGGCTGTCGCCGCTGCTGATTTTCCTCGGGGTGATTTTCTTTCTGTCGCGCAAACAGACGCGGCTCGGGCAGATGGGCCGGGTGTCGATTGGTCTCGGGCTGATCATTCTCGCCCTGCAATTGATCGTCGAGGCCGCTGCGCCGATCACTCATGCGCAAGGGGTGAAAGTGATTTTCGCCTCGCTGACCGGCGACATTCTTCTCGACGCCCTGGTCGGCGCGCTGTTCGCGATGATTTCCTACTCCAGCCTCGCCGCCGTGCTGCTCACCGCTACATTGGCCGGTGCTGCGGTGATCAGCCTGCCGGTGGCGATCGGTCTGGTGATCGGCGCCAACATCGGCAGCGGCATCCTTGCCTTCATGAGCACCAGCATGCAGAACGCCGCCGGCCGCCAGGTTGCGCTGGGCAGTCTGTTGTACAAATTGATCGGTTTGCTGCTGATCATCCCGGTGCTCGACCCGCTGGTGCACTGGATCGACAGCCTTGATTTCAGCCCGCAGGAAATGGTCATCGGCTTCCACCTGCTCTACAACACCGCGCGCTGCCTGATCCTGCTGCCCAGCGTCGGGCCGATGGCGCGGCTCTGTGCTTGGCTGTTGCCGGAGCGGCCGGAGGTCAACGGCACCGCCAAGCCGCGCCATCTCGACCCGACCGCGCTGGTCACGCCGAGCCTGGCGCTGGCCAACGCCGCGCGGGAAACCCTGCGCATGGGCGATCTGCTCGACAACATGCTCGATGCCTCCCTTGATGTGCTGCGCGGCAAGCAGACCGCCGTCACTCAGGAAATGCGCCGCCTGACCGACGACGTCGAGGCCCTGTACAGCGCGATCAAGCTGTATCTGGCGCAGATGCCCCGCGAGGATCTCGGCGAGCACGATAGTCGGCGCTGGGCCGAGATCATCGAACTGGCGATCAACCTGAAACTCGCCGCTGACCTGATCGAGCGCATGCTGCGCAAGATCCAGCAGCAGAAGACTTCGCAGCGCCGTTCGTTTTCCGAAGAAGGCCTGGAAGATCTTGCCGGGCTGCAACAGCAACTGATCGCCAACCTGCGCCTGGGCCTGTCGGTGTTTCTCAGCGGCGACCGCGAGAGCGCGCGGCAGTTGTTACGGGAGAAACGCCGCTTTCGTGCGCAGGAACGGCGGCTGGCCCATGCGCATGTCAGCCGTTTACAACGCAAGATCGTGCAGAGCCTGGAGACCAGCTCGCTGCATCTGGAGTTGATCGCCGACATGAAACGGCTCAATTCGTTGTTCTGCAGCAGCGCCTATGTGGTGCTGGAAACGGCGGACACCGGCGCGCTGGCGGTGGATGACATGGCCGACATTACGCATTCGCCTTGAACGTCTGGGGCTGGGGCCAGTCAGTTACAGTGGTTCAGCCTTGAGACCGTCATCGCTGGCAAGCCAGCTCCCACAGGGTTTTGTAAGCGCCGCAGATCCTTGTGGGAGCTGGCTTGCCAGCGATGGGGCCCTGACTGACGACACGGATCTCCAAATCAGCCGTATGGAAGCCTGTTATGCGTTGCCTGCTGTTCGCCTGTCTGCTGCTCGGTTCCCTGCCCGTCTTTGCCCTGGATCGGTTTCAGGTCGAAGGCTATGCGCTGCCCAACGGTTTGCAACTGATGCTCAAGCCCGGCACCGAACGCGGGCATGTGGCGATCCGGCTGGTGGTCGGCGTTGGCCTCGATGACTTCGACTGCGACGAAAAAGAGCTGCCGCATTTGCTCGAACACTTGCTGTTCAGCGGTATCGATGCCACTGGCGAAGGTGGTCTGGAAGAGCGCATGCAGGCGCTGGGCGGTGACTGGAATGCCTTCACCAGCAACGCCGACACCACGTTCGTCATCGAAGCCCCGGCGAAAAACCAGCGCAAGGTGCTCGACCTGCTGCTCGCGCTGCTGACCCAGACACGCATCGACGACAACGCAATCAACGCCGCCAAACGCGTGGTCGAGCGAGAGGACGGCGGGCATTACACCAAGCTGCAACGTTTCCTCGACCGTCAGGACCTCGGCCATACTGCGAGCAATCAGCTGGCTGTCGAGTTGGGTCTGAAATGCCCACAGCGCGCCGAGGTCGGCCATCTGACCCAAGAGCAATTGGAGACGGTGCGCAAGGCCTGGTACGCGCCGAACAACATGACCCTGATCGTCGTCGGCGAACTCGACAAACTGCTGCCGGCCTATCTCGAGCGCACCTGGGGTGAGCTGGAGCCGGTCGAGCCTACCGAACACCGCGCGCTGCCGAACATCCGCACCAGCGCCGCCCATGAACGCACCCTTACCCGTGGCTTTATCGGCGACAGTGCCAAGCTGCACTGGCTGGTGCCGGAGCCGGTGCTCGACGATCAGTACGACCAGACGTTCGACATTCTCAAGGATTACCTCGACTGGGCGTTGTACCGGCAGATTCGTCTCAACCATGGCTTGTCGTACGGGCCGTGGGCCGAGCGCGAAGTGTTCGGCGGTGTCGGCTTCATGAGCCTCAACGCCGACCTGGATCGCGATGACGTCGACGAAGCCATTCAAGTGCTGGAAGACCTCAAGGCCGACCTGCTGAAAAACGGCCTCGACCCGAGCACCTTCGCCCGCATCAAACAAGCCGCCATTGCCCACCAGGCCTGGGCCGTGCAGGGCAACAGCGCACTGGCGGACTATTACTGGAGCGCGCTGGCCGACTATCAGGATGGCCGCTTTGCCAATCCCGCGCGGGAGCTGCAAGGGGTGACGCTGGAAGCGGCGAACAAAGCGATGCGCGAGCTGTTGCTGCAGCCGGGGTATATCCGGATCGAGAAGCCTTTAATCAGTGATGATCAGGTGTTGTGGCTGGCTGCAGGTGGGGTGGGTCTGGTGCTGTTGATGTTGATCGGCTGGCGTGTGTATCGCCGCCACAAAATTGCTGGAAGCCATTAATCCTCTGGTGAGTGAGCACTTGTGGCGTTAACCTTTCCGGGATTTTCCCCATATCGTCGTGAACCGCCAAAATGCCAAAACTGACCCTCCTTATCCAGCGCCTTCTCGAGCTGATGAAGCGCTACCCCGGGTTGATCGCGGCGGGTGGTTTCATTTCCGGGGTCGGCAGTTTCATCCTCGTCGATCGCCAACAGGGGCTGGCCAGCTGGATCACGGTGATCATGCTGCTCAGCTGGATCTGGCTGATGCTGGAAAACACCCTGACCGGGCTGTTCACACGGATTTTCAAGCGCGAGATTCCCCAGCCGCTGCTGCGCTACGCGACGCAGATGATCCATCAGGAAAGCCTGTTTTTCGTTCTGCCATTCTTCTTCATCACCACCACGTGGAACAGCGGCCAGTTTGTCTTCACGGGGCTGCTCAGCGTTGCTGCACTGATCTCTATCGTCGATCCGCTGTACTACAAATGGCTGGCGCCACGGCGCTGGGCGTTTCTCGCGCTGCACACCCTGACCCTGTTCGCCGCCCTGCTCACCGCGCTGCCGGTGATCATGCACCTGACCACCGCGCAGAGTTTCAAATGGGCGCTGGGGATTGCCGTGCTGCTGTCGTTCCCGAGCCTGGCATCGATCTTCCCGATCCGCACGGTGCGCAATGCCCTGGCGATTCTGTTCATCACAGTCGGCATCGGCGGCGTCGGTTGGGCGCTGCGTTCGTGGGTGCCGCCGGCAACGCTATGGATGACCGACGTAGCGATCAGCACGCAGCTGCAGGATCGCACCCCCGGCGCCAGCCTCGATACCGTCAGCGCCGAGCAGATCCGCAGCGGCGGGCTCTACGCCTACACCGCGATCAACGCGCCGCGCGGCCTCGACGAGCGGATTTATCACGTGTGGACCTTCAACGGCAAAGAGGTCGACCGCATCGCCCTCGACATCCATGGCGGGCGCAAGGAAGGCTACCGGGCGTGGACGCACAAACAGAATTTCCCCGGCAGCCCGGCGGGCAAGTGGCAGGTGCGGGTGCTGACCGAGGATGGCCAGTTGATCGGCGTGCTGCGTTTCGCAATTACCGACAGCACACCGGCCAAAGAAAAGTAATCCGGTTCGTGCTATTACGTAGGATCTCGTAACGGCCGTACAAGCACGGAGCTTATGACCAGCAGCCCAACCCCCGGCAGTGCCCACCTGGATACCGCGCTCAGCCCTGCCCGTCTGCGGGTCAGCGGCGATTGGACGCTCGCCCACTACACCGCGCTCAAACACCTGAGCGAAAAGCTCCGCGGCCAGTACGATGCCAACACTTCCATCGATCTGAACGGCCTCGGTGCCCTCGACACCGCCGGCGCCTCGTTGCTGGTCGAGCTGCTCGGTTCCGAGCGCTTGGGCAAAACCGCCGAACACCCCGATTGCACCCTTTCAACTGCCGACCGCGCCTTGCTGCAAACCGTGTACTGCTCGCTGAGTGATTTCTGCGTGCCGATCAAGGAGCCGGAAATCAGCGTCAGCGTGCAACTGCTGACGCGCATTGGCCGCGCGGTGGACAAGGTCTGGACCGACACGCTGCAACTGCTCGGCTTCGTCGGCCTGATCCTTGAAGTCATCGCCCGTGGGCTGTTGCGGCCCCAGCGCTGGCGCATCACGCCGATGATCGCGCACATCGAGCAGACCGGCCTCGACGCCGCGCCGATCGTGGCCCTGCTGACGTTTCTGGTGGGCGCGGTGGTGGCGTTTCTCGGCGCCACAGTGCTGGCCAGTTTCGGCGCGACGATTTTCACCGTGGACCTGGTCGGCTTCTCGTTCCTGCGCGAATTCGGCGTGTTGCTCACGGCGATCCTGATGGCCGGGCGCACCGCCAGTGCTTTTACCGCACAGATCGGCTCGATGAAGGCCAACGAAGAAATCGACGCGATCCGTACTCTCGGCCTCGACCCGATCGAATTGCTGGTGGTGCCGCGCGTGCTGGCGCTGCTGGTGGCGCTGCCGATGCTGACGTTTCTGGCGATGCTCTCGGGGATCGTCGGTGGCGGTGTGGTCTGCGCAGTGTCGCTGGACATCTCGCCGGCGATGTTCCTCTCGCTGCTGCAATCGGACATCGGCATTCAGCATTTTCTGGTCGGGCTGGTGAAGGCGCCGATCTTCGCCTTCCTGATCGCGGCGATCGGTTGCCTGGAAGGTTTCAAGGTCAGCGGCAGCGCCGAATCGGTCGGCGCGCACACCACCTCCAGCGTGGTCCAGTCGATTTTCGTGGTGATCGTGCTCGATGCGGTGGCCGCGCTGTTTTTCATGGAGATGGGCTGGTGAGTCGTCTACCCCGCGCGCCCTCGGAGGCGGTGATCGAAGTCCGTGGCCTGTGCAATCGCTTCGGCCCGCAGAGCGTGCACGAAAACCTTGATCTGGACGTGTACAAAGGCGAAATCCTCGCCGTGGTCGGTGGCTCCGGTACCGGTAAATCGGTGCTGCTGCGCAGCATCGTCGGGCTGAATCGGCCCAGCGAGGGCATGGTCAAGGTCTTCGGCCAGAACCTGCCGAATCTGCCCGAGCATGAACGCTCGCTGATCGAAAGGCGCTTCGGTGTGTTGTTCCAGAAAGGCGCGCTGTTTTCCTCGCTGACCGTGACCGAGAACGTCGCCCTGCCCCTGATCGAACACGCCGGCCTCAGCCGTCACGACGCCGAGCACCTGGCGGCGGTGAAACTGGCGCTGGCCGGGCTGCCGTTGTCGGCGGCGGACAAATACCCGGCGTCGCTGTCCGGCGGCATGATCAAGCGCGCGGCGCTGGCGCGGGCCCTGGCGCTGGATCCCGACATTCTGTTTCTCGACGAACCCACCGCCGGCCTCGATCCGATTGGCGCGGCGCAGTTCGATCAATTGATCCTGACCCTGCGTGACGCGTTGGGTCTGAGTGTGTTTCTGGTCACCCACGACCTCGACACGCTGTACACCATCACCGATCGCGTGGCGGTGCTGGCGCAGAAGAAAGTGCTGGTTGCCGGTCCTATCGACGACGTCTCGGAAACCGCCGACGCGTGGATTCACGAATACTTCCACGGCCCGCGCGGCCGCTCGGCGCTGGACGCCGCCAAACTGCTCAACGAGGTCTGATATGGAAACCCGAGCCCATCATGTGTTGATCGGCCTGTTCACGGTGATCGTCGTGGCCGGCGCCCTGCTCTTCGGCCTGTTTCTGGCCAAATCCAGCGTCGACACCGAGTTCAAGGATTACGAAGTGGTGTTCAACGAGGCGGTCAGCGGTCTGTCCAAGGGCAGCTCGGTGCAGTACAGCGGGATCAAGGTCGGTGACGTGGTCAGCCTGCGCCTCGACCCGCAGGACCCGCGCCGGGTGCTGGCGCGGATTCGTCTGGCGGGCGACAC